>NZ_JBIUCZ010000015.1:0-86869 GCF_047975845.1 Sphingomonas mangrovi
CCAACAGGTCCGCAAAGGACGCCGGCCTCGTCTGCTTGCGCATCTCATCTCTCCGATACCCAGCGAAGAGAATCACATCCCCAGCTTTATGCAAAGGTCCCGCACAGGCTGGGGTCCCCCGCGGCTCCTGTCCCGAGCCCAACCACGAGATGCCAGCTTGCGCTGGCATGACGCGGGTGGTGGGACGACGTGATTACCGACAGGGCTGACTCTAATCGAGCTCGTCCTGCGCTGCCGCTTCAGGTCGGATGCTTCCCCGACTAGGCTGGACGCCAGCCACATCCCGGAGACCGCCATGATCCATCGCCATCTCTCGATCACCGGCCGGGTGCAGGGCGTCTTCTATCGCGCGTGGATGGGCGAGCAGGCAGCCGCGCTCGGCATCACCGGCTGGGTGCGGAATCGCGCCGACGGCAGCGTCGAGGCGGTGGTCGCCGGCCCTGCCGAGCAGGTCGAGGCGCTGATCGCCCGCGCGCAGGACGGGCCGCCGTCCGCGCACGTCGCCGGCGTCGAGGTGCGCGAGGCGCCGGCGCAGGCGTATCCCGGCTTCGAGAAGCGGCCGACCGCCTGATCGCGGCGGGCGCGCGGCCGCTCAGCGCGGGCGTTTGCGCGGTGCCAGCCGCAGCACCGCGAAGCCGGCGAGCGCCGACAACACCGATCCGGCGAGCACGCCGATCTTGACCTCGTCGACCAGCAGCGCGTTGCCGGGGAACGCCAGGCCGCCGATGAACAGGCTCATGGTGAAGCCGATGCCGGCGAGCAGCGACATGCCCCAGATATGCACCCAGCTCGCGCCTCCCGGCCGGGAGGCGAAGCCGGTACGATCGGCGATCCAGACGCTGCCGAAGATGCCGGCCTGCTTGCCCAGGAGCAGCCCCAGCGCGACGCCGAGCGGCAGCGGATCGAGCAGCACGCCCGCGGTGCTTCCCGCCAGCGACACGCCCGCATTGGCGAAGCCGAACAGCGGCACGATCGCATAGGCGACCCACGGCTGCAGCGCATGCTCCAGCCGGTGGAGCGGCGAATCCACCGACTCGGGCGCGCCGGGGGTCGGCGTCACCGGGATCATCAGCGCGGTCACAACGCCGGCGATGGTGGCGTGCACCCCCGACAGGAAGACGAAGTACCAGAGCGCCGCGCCCAGCAGCAGGTAGATCCACAGCGCCTGCACCTGGCTCTTGTTGAGCACGTACATCGCCACCAGCACCAGCGCAGCAAGCCCCAGCGCCAGCGAATTGATGCTGGCGGTATAGCCGACCGCGATGATCGCGACCGCACCCATGTCGTCGACGATCGCGACCGTCGTCAGGAACAGCTTGAGCGCCGCGGGCGCGCGCGAGCCGAGCAGCGCGAGCACGCCGATCGCGAAGGCGATGTCGGTCGCCGCCGGCACCGCCCAGCCCGCCTGGAGATCGGCGCGGCCGCCGGTCACCGCCAGATAGACCAGCGCCGGCACCGCCATGCCGGCGACCGCGGAGACGACCGGCAGGCGGCGATGCTCCCAGCTCGCCAGCCGGCCATCGACGAACTCGCGTTTGATCTCCAGTCCCACGAGCAGGAAGAAGATCGCCATCAGCCCGTCGTTGATCCACAGCTCGACCGTCATCGGCCCGTATTTGGGGCTGAGCGTGGGGCCGGTGGGTACGTGCAGCAGGTGGAAATAGGTTTCGGACAGCCCCGGCAGGTTCGCCACCAGCATCGCCAGCGCCGCCGCGGCGATCAGCAGGACGCCGCCTGCCGCCTCGCTCCTGAGGAACTCGCGTAGCGCGGAGCGCGGGGGTCTGGCGGTCATAATCACTCCGTTGTCTGCGTCACCCCGATGCCCATCGGGGGCGGTCGGCACGACGGTCGCCAACCTCGCGCGCCGCATGTCCGGATGCCGACGTCCGTCGGCAGGGGCGATGGCGCGGCGCGTGCTCCCGCTTACCCCTGCGCCAGCGCCTCGGCGATCAGCCGGCGGCTGTTGGCGATGCCGTAGAGCGCGATAAAGCTGCCCATGCGCGGTCCCTGGCTGGTGCCGAGCAGCGTCTCGTACAGCGCCTTGAACCAATCGCGCAACGACTCGAACCCGCCGGTCTTGCCGATCTCGTAGACGGCGTCCTGGATCGTCTCGGCACCGGCGTCGGCCGGCATCGCCGCCAGTTCGGCATCGAGCCGCTGGAGCGCTGCGACCTCGACGCCCTGCGGCGCACGGCGCACCGGCTTCTCGGCGACGTCGCGGGTGTAGGCGAGCGCATGGTCGATCAGCCGGTCGAGCGCCGGATACGCCTCGGGCGAAGCATCGGCGACATAGTTGCCGAGATAGCCCCACACCTGCTCCTTGGTGGCATCGCCCATCACGCCCACCAGGTTGAGCAGCAGCCCGAAGGTGACCGGCAGCGTCTCCTGCGGCGGCGGGCCACCGTGGATGTGGTGCACCGGATTGCCCAGCTGCTGCTCGACCGGCTGGTTCGGATAGTTGCCGCGGAACTGCCAATACTCGTCGATCGCCCGCGGGATCACGCCCAGATGGAGCTGCTTGGCCTTCTTGGGCTCGCGATAGGCGTAGAAGGCGAGGCTCTCCTCGGGGCCGTAGGTCAGCCACTGTTCGAGGCTGAGGCCGTTGCCCTTGGACTTGGAGATCTTCTCGCCCTTTTCGTCGAGGAACATCTCGTAGTTGAAGCCTTCGGGAGGCCGGCCGCCGAGCACGCGCGCGATCTTCGACGACTGCACGACCGAATCGATCAGGTCCTTGCCCGCCATCTCGTAATCGACGCCGAGCGCCACCCAGCGCATCGCCCAGTCGACCTTCCACTGGAGCTTCGACAGGCCGCCGAGCGCCGACTGGACGATGCGCTCGCCGCCCGGAACGCTGGTGTCCTCGAACGCGATCAGCCCGGCCTCGGCGTCGACCACCTCGACCGGCACCTGCAGCACCACCCCCGACGTGGGGCTGACCGGCAGCACCGGCGAATAGGTCGCCTGGCGCTCCTTGCGCAGCGTCGGCAGCATCACGTCGAGGATGCCCTGATAGTGGCGCAGCACCTGGCGCAGCGCCTCGTCGAAGCGGCCGGAGGCGTAATAGTCGGTCGACGACGCGAACTCGTAGTCGAAGCCGAAGCGATCGAGGAATTCGCGCAGCCGCGCGTTGTTGTGGTGCGCGAAGCTCTCGTGGGTGCCGAACGGATCGGGCACCTGCGTCAGCGGCTTGCCGAGGTGCTCGGCGAGCATCTCGCGGTTCGGCACGTTGTCCGGCACCTTGCGCAGGCCGTCCATGTCGTCGCTGAACGCGATCAGCCGGGTCGGCGTGTCCGACAGCTCGGCATAGGCCTGGCGGACCATCGTGGTGCGCAGCACTTCGTTGAACGTGCCGATGTGCGGCAGGCCCGAGGGACCGTAGCCGGTCTCGAACAGCACGGGCGCGCCGTCCGCCTTTCCGTCGGGGTAGCGCTTGAGGAGCTTGCGCGCCTCCTCATAGGGCCAGGCCTTGGACGCGAGAGCGGCGGTACGGAGCGCGGGATCGATCATCCCGGCCGTCTAACGCCTCAGCGACGGCTTGGCCAAGCCGGATTGCGCAACCTGCCGCGCTGCAACAAAGCCGCGGCCCAAGCGTCTCCCACCCGCAAGCTCGCAAGAAGGTACCCGTTCCCAGTGATCGTCAGCGCAAGACCCCGCCTCGGTAACCTCTTGCGGGACGTGTGGCGGCCCCTGGCGGTGCTCTTTCTCTGGGACGTGGCGGTCACCGTCTTCTACTTCATTTCGCCGTTCAAGGCGCCGGCACTGCCGCTGACGCTGTTCGGCACCGCGCTGGCGCTGTTCCTCGGCTTCCGGGTCAATTCCGCCTATCAGCGGTGGTGGGAAGGGCGCGTGCTGTGGGGCGCGATGATCAACGCGTCGCGCAGCCTCGCGCGCGGCGCGATGGCGTTCCTGCCGATCGACGACGTCGGTCCGGCGCGGGAACTGAAGCGCAGCATCGTGCTGCGGCACCTCGCCTATGTGCACGGTCTGCGCTGCCAGCTGCGCCGTCAGGATCCGGCCCCTGAAGTGCTGCGCTTCCTGTCGCCTGCGGAGGCCGAGGATCCGCTCGGGCGCACCAATGTCGCCAACGGCCTGCTCGACGGCACCGGTCGCCGCATCGCGCGCGCCACCCGCGAAGGCTGGATCGACACCATCCAGCAGACCCAGCTCGAACGCGTCCTGGTCGACATCGCCAACGCGCAGGGCGGCATGGAGCGGATCAAGAACACGCCGCTCCCCAACCAGTATCGCTTCCTCCCCACGCTGTTCGCGCGGCTGTTCTGCATCCTGCTGCCGATCGGCCTGGTCGAGACGCTGGGCTGGTCGACGCCGATCGGATCGAGCCTAGCCGGCCTCATGTTCCTGACGGTGCTGCACATCGGCGACGATCTGGTCGATCCCTTTGCCAACACCATCCACGACGTGCCGATGACCGGCATGTGCCGCACGATCGAGAT
Organism: Sphingomonas mangrovi; assembly: GCF_047975845.1. Lineage (NCBI taxonomy): Bacteria > Pseudomonadati > Pseudomonadota > Alphaproteobacteria > Sphingomonadales > Sphingomonadaceae > Sphingomonas > Sphingomonas mangrovi. The sequence continues at coordinate 4,455 of NZ_JBIUCZ010000015.1, forward strand.
CGACCTGCTGCAGGCGATCGGCGACGAGGCGCCGCCGCCGCTCCAGCCCGAACGCGGCGTGCTGTGGTGACCTCGTTCCGCTTCCGTTCACCGGGGACGCGCGTATAGAGGGAGCTATGCTCCCCTACCCCGCGCTGCACGCAAGCCACAGCGGCATCTGGGTCGCGACGCCCGAGGGGGAGACGCGCGCGCTGAGCCGCGGCGAGGCGATCCGGCTCGCCGCCGACACGCCGACCCTGGTCCTCAACGCGCCGCTGGTGGCGCAGCGGCTGGGCTATGCCGAGCTTTCGGGGCTCGACTTGCTCGAGCTGTTCGCCTTCCTGCACCCCGCCCGCTTCATGGTGCCGACCCCTAAGGGACTGGCCGCCGCCACCGGGCTCGCCGCACCGGAGAGCGATGCCGCGGTCGCGCCGTTCCTGCGCGACGCGGCGCTGGCGCTGCTCGCGCGGATCGACGCCGGCAGCGACTGGCCGGAGCGCGAGGGCGCGTGGCATGCCGCACAGTCGCTGTTCCGGCTGCGCTGGCCCTGGGCGCCGGCGGTGACCCAGCGGCTCGCCCGGCCCGACCGCGCCGAGCGCTGGCTGTTCGCGAAGCTGCCGGAATGGGAGGAGCGCGCCCCCCGCCCCGCCCCGCGAACGATCGCGATCGACGGCGACGACGTGGTCGCCCGGCTCGACGCCCTCACCGGCGCCCAGGCCGAACGCCGCCACGGGCAGCGCAGCTATGCCGCCGCCGCCGCCGACGCCTTCGCGCCGCGGGTGGTGCGAGACTCGCCGAATCTGGTGCTGGCGGAGGCGGGCACGGGGATCGGCAAGACGCTCGGCTATCTCGCCCCTGCGTCGCTGTGGTCGGAGCGGGCGGGCGGCGCGGTGTGGGTGTCGACCTATACCAAGGCGCTGCAACGCCAGCTCGCGCGCGAGGGCGAGCGGTTGTTCCCCGACCCGCAGGAGCGCAAGCGGCGGATCGTCACCCGCAAGGGGCGCGAGAACTACGTCTGCCTGCTCAATCTAGAGGATGCGCTGCAGGGCGGGTTCGCCGGGCGCGCGGCGATTCTCGCGCAGTTGGTCGCGCGCTGGGCGGCCTATACCGCCGACGGCGACATGGTCGGCGGCGACCTGCCCGGCTGGTTGCCGACGCTGTTCCGACGCAACGGATCGACCGCGCTCACCGACCGCCGCGGCGAGTGCATCTATGCCGGCTGCCCGCATTATCGGAAGTGCTTCATCGAGCGCGCCGCGCGCGCTTCGGCCGACGCCGACCTGGTGATCGCCAACCACGCGCTGGTGATGGTCAACGCCGCACGCGGGCGCGAGTCGGCGACTCGCCCGACCCGCTATGTGTTCGACGAGGGGCATCACCTGTTCGACGCCGCCGACGCGATGTTCTCGGCCGCGCTCACCGGCGCCGAGTCGATCGAGCTGCGCCGCTGGGTGCTCGGCCCCGAAGCCAAGGCGCGCGGGCGGCGGCGCGGGCTGGCGGCGCGGCTGTCCGACGTGGCGAGCTACGACGAAGGCGGCGCGGACGCGATCGCCGCGGCGGTGGCGGCGGCACAGGCGCTGCCGTCCGACGGATGGCTGGCGCGGATCAACGAGGGTGCGCCGTTCGGGCCGGTCGAGGCGCTGCTCGCCGCGGTGCGCGGGCTGGTCTACGCGCGGGCCCCCGATGCCGGCGAAGCCGGCTATGGGCTGGAGACCGAACTCGCCGAGCCCGACGCGACTCTCGTCGAGGCGGCGGGGCCGGCGAGCGCGGCGCTGGAGACATTGTTGCGGCCGCTGCTTGCGCTCGGCCGCCGGCTGGAGGCGGTGCTCGCCGAAGCGCCCGACTGGATGGACGCGCTGGCGCGCGCGCGGGTCGAGGGCGCGATCGCCTCGCTGGGCTGGCGCGCGGAGACGGTCGCCGCCTGGCTGGCGCTGATCGCGCGGATCGGCGGCCCGAGCGATCCTGATTACGTCGACTGGCTCGCAGTCGACCGGGTGGAAGGGCGCGAATACGACATTGGCCTCCACCGCCACTGGCTCGATCCCAGCCGGCCGTTCGCCGAGACCGTGCTCAAACCTGCGCACGGCGCGCTGGTGACCTCCGCGACGCTCAAGGCCGGCGGCGACTGGTCGGTTGCCGAAGCGCGTGCCGGCGCGCCGCACCTGGAGCGCGCGCCCGCCCGCTTCGAGGCGGCCAGCCCGTTCGACTATGCGGGACAGGCCGAGGTGGTGATCGTCACCGACGTCAAGCGCGGCGACCTGTCGGCGCTCGCCAACGCCTATGCGCGGCTGATCGTCGCGGCGGGCGGCGGCACGCTGGGGCTGTTCACCGCCATCCGCCGGCTGCGCGCGGTGCATGCGCGAATCGCCGACCGGCTGGCGCGCGAGGGGCTGCCGCTGCTGGCACAGCACGTCGATCCGATCGACACCGGCACGCTGGTCGACATCTTCCGCGACGATCCGCGCACGTCGCTGCTCGGCACGGATGCCCTGAGGGACGGCGTCGACGTACCCGGCGAATCGCTGCGTCTGGTGGCGATGGAGGGCGTGCCCTGGACCAAGCCCACCGTGCTCCACGCCGCGCGGCGGCTGGCGGGGGGCGGCAGCGCCTATGACGACCGGCTGGTGCGCGCGCGGCTGGCGCAGGCGTTCGGCCGGCTGATCCGCCGCGCCGACGACCACGGCATGTTCGTGCTGCTGTCGGCGGCGATGCCGTCGCGGCTGCTCACCGCCTTTCCGGAAGGGACGCCGGTGGTGCGCACCACGCTCGACGAAGCGGTGGAACGCGCATCGCGGCTTTCCCTCGCCCGCCCCTTGGGGCATGAGGCGGCGACCGCCTGACGTATCGCCCGACGGGATTGCCATGAAGACGCTGACGCTGCTCCGCCACGCCAAGTCCGGCTGGGACGACCCGGTTTCGCGGGACTTCGACCGGCCGCTCAACGCCAAGGGCGCGCGCGCGGCCGAGACGATGGGACGCCACCTGCGCTCGCTGGGACTCGCCTTCGATCTGGTGGTCGCCTCCCCCGCGGTGCGCGTGCAGGAAACGCTCGACCATTTCGCAACCGGGCTGGGCGAGACGCTCGCGCCCGAATGGGACCGAAGGCTCTATCTTGCGTCGGAGGCGACGCTGCTCGACGTGGTGCGGGCGCTGCCCGACAGCGCCGAGCGGGTGCTGCTGGTCGGCCACAACCCGGGGATGGAGGAACTGGCGCTGGTCCTGGCCGGAGCCGGCGCGCTGCGCGAAGCGGTGGAGGCGAAGTTCCCGACCGCCAGCGTCGCGGTGCTGGAAATCGGCGCCGGCTGGGACACGGCGACGGACGGTACCGCGACCCTCGCCCATTTCATCCGCCCACGCGACGTCGACCCGAGCCTGGGCCCGGACTTCGGCTGACGTGGGGAAACACCGTCGCAGCGGCAAGGCAGCCTGAGGGGCGTCAGGCTCGGCGGGTCGTCAGCGCGCGTCGGCTGCGAGGGCGTCCGCCAGCATCGCGCGGATGCGGCGCAGCGGGTGCTCGGCCGCCGGCTTGCCGCGTTCGGCCGCGAGCAGCGCCTGGACGCCGCGGATCGTATAGCCTTGCTCGCTCAGCAGCTGGTGGATGCGCCGGACGACGGCGATGTCCTCGGGCCGATAGTAGCGGCGCTGCCCGGCGCGCGTCACGGGGCGCAGCTCGGTGAACTTGGTTTCCCAGAAGCGCAGCCGATGCTGCGGCAGGCCCAGTTCGGCCGCGACTTCGCCGATCGTGCGGAACGCCGTCGCCGACTTCTCCGTCACGGCGCCGCCGTTCAGCCCGCTGCGACGATGCGGTCGCGCATCATCTGGCTGGCGCGGAAGGTCAGTACCCGGCGGGGGGCGATCGGCACTTCGACGCCGGTCTTGGGATTGCGTCCGACGCGCTCGCCCTTGTCGCGGAGCACGAAGCTGCCGAAGCTCGAAATCTTGACGTTCTCGCCCTTGTGCAGTGCCTCGCACATGTGGCGGAGGATTTCCTCGACCAGCTTGGCGGAATCGGCGCGCGCCAGACCCACCTCTTTATGCAGCGCCTCGGCGAGATCCGCCCGCGTCAACGTGCCGGCCGCAGTCATGGCAAACCCCCAATACCCCCGATGGATGCCCGATCTTGGCTACCACAGGATTGCTTTAGATCAAACGGTCGGCTGTCGGCCGTGCCCGGTATCGGGTGAATCGCTCTCAAATTGGTTTAATTACGTCCGGCAGCAGCATTGCCCGGCGCCGTCCTCGGTCAGTAGCGCACCACCGCCGCACCCCAAGTGAAGCCGCCGCCCATCGCCTCCAGCACCAGCAGGTCGCCGCGCTGGATGCGCCCGTCGCGCACCGCGACATCGAGGGCGAGCGGGACCGAGGCGGCCGAGGTGTTGGCGTGCTGGTCGACCGTCACCACCACCTTCTCGGGCGCCAGCCCGAGCTTGCGGGCGGTCGCTTCGAGGATGCGGGCGTTGGCCTGGTGCGGCACCACCCAGTCAACGTCGGCCGAGGTCAGCCCGGCGACGCCGAGCGATTCGTCCATCACCTGCGCGAGGTTGGTGACGGCGTGGCGGAACACCTCGCGCCCCTTCATCCGCAGCTTGCCCACCGTGCCGGTCGTCGAGGGACCCCCGTCGACGTAGAGCAGCCCGTTGTGGCGGCCATCGGCGTGGAGCCGGGTGGCGAGAATGCCTGCGCCCTCCGCCTCGTCGCTCTCCCGCGCTTCGAGCACGACCGCCCCGGCGCCGTCGCCGAACAGCACGCAGGTCGCGCGGTCCTCCCAGTCGAGGATGCGGCTGAAGGTCTCGGCACCGATCACCAGCGCGCGGCGGTGGGCGCCGGCGCGGATCATGCTGTCGGCGACCTGCAGCGCGTAGAGGAAGCCCGAGCACACCGCCGCCACGTCGAAGGCGACGCAGTCGTTCGCGCCCAACGCCGCCTGGACGGTGGTGGCGGTCGCGGGGAAGGTCTGGTCGGGAGTCGCCGTCGCTAGGACGATCAGGTCGATCGCATCGGCCTCCAGCCCGGCGGCATCGAGCGCGACGCGAGCGGCATCGATGGCGAGCGAGGAGGTCGTCTCGCCCTCCTCAGCGAGGTGGCGGAAACGGATGCCGGTGCGCTCGACAATCCACTCGTCGCTGGTGTCGACGCGCTCGGCGAGTTCGGCGTTGGAAACGCGGCGCTTCGGAAGCGCGGAGCCGGTGCCGGCGATGACGGAACGAATCATGCGGCCTTTGCCTCGATCGCGGCGAGATCCTGCGCGATGCGGTGGGTGAGATCGTTGCGCACCAGCTTGGCGGCGACCTCGATCGCGTTCGACACGCCGGCGGCGTTGGCGCCGCCGTGGCTCTTCACCACCAGACCGTTGAGGCCGAGGAAGACCGCGCCGTTGTGGTTGTTGGGATCGAGATGGTGGCGCAGCAGGTCGGTCGCCGGCTTGGAGATCAGGAAGCCGAGCTTCGAGCGGACCGAGCTGCGGAACGCGCGCTTGAGCAGGTCCGCGACGAAGCGCGCCGTGCCCTCGGCGGTCTTGAGCGCGATGTTGCCCGAGAAGCCGTCGCACACCACCACGTCGACCTCGCCGCGCGACAGGCGGTCGCCCTCGATATAGCCGGTAAAGGTCATCGGCAGGTGGGTCGAGGCGCGGATCGCCGCGGCGGCGTCGCGCACGCTGTCGATGCCCTTCTGATCCTCGGTGCCGATGTTGAGCAGCGCGACGCGGGGGCTCTCCAGGTCGAGCACGGTGCGCGCATAGGCGGCGCCCATCACCGCGAACTGGACGAGGTTGCGCGCGTCGCACTCGGCATTGGCGCCGAGATCGAGCATCACCAAGTCGTTTTCGCCGAGACTCGGAAGCAGCGCGGCCAGCGCCGGCCGGTCGATTCCCGGCATGGTGCGCAGCGCGAGCTTGGCCATCGCCATCAGCGCGCCGGTATTGCCCGACGACACCGCAGCGGCCGCGCGCCCCTTCTTCACCAGATCGATGGCGATTCCCATCGAGGTGGTGCGGGCGCGACGGATCGCCTGGCTCGGCTTGTCCGAGGAGCCGACCAGTTCCGGCGCGTGGACGACTTCCGACGCGGCGGTGAGATTGGGGTGCGACTGGAGACCGGCGCGAATCGCCGTCTCGTCGCCCACCAGCAGGAAGCGCATGCCGGGATTGCGGCGACGCGCCTGGGCGACGCCGGCAAGCATCACCGCCAGGCCCTCGTCACCGCCCATCGCATCGACGGCGATCCACGAGTCCTCGGCCACCACGCCAGCGCCTCCGTGTACGGTCAGGCTCAGCCTTCGACCGAGACGATCTCGCGCCCGTTATAATGGCCGCACGCGGTGCACAGGTTGTGCGGGCGCTTCAGCTCGCCGCAGTTCGGGCACTCCTGGAACGACTCGATCGAGAGCGAGTCGTGCGCACGCCGCATGCCCCGGCGGGAGGGCGAGGTCTTTCTCTTGGGAACTGCCATGTCGGCACCTTTACCGGTAATCTAAGGATCGTTGGCCGTGAAATGTCCAACGGTCGACCGGGCAAGCAGCGCCGGAGGACCGGCCGCTCGCCGGACCGGCAGCCTTGGCCATGTCACGAAGCGAGCCGCGCCTATAGCCTTTTTGGCCGTGGTTGCAAGCGCGTGGGGGGCGACGCCCCGGTTTGGCGGCGCCGGATCGCGGCGCAGCGGGGCGACTCGGAGACATAGCGACCTTCAATAGGCGTGTCCCGCCATGCCCTTTTTCCGTTCGCCTCGAGGTGCCGTCAAGCTTGTCGAGACGGCGTATCGAGAGGTCGGCGCGCGTGGCTCTCTCGATACGGGCTCTCGACAAGCTCGATCCCTACTCGAGACGAACGGGAAAGGAAGGAAGGCCGATCCGCCCTATCCGCGCGCCAGCACCGAATCGGCCACGAACGGGTTGGTGCGCCGCTCCTGGCCGAAGGTGCCGGGCTGGCCGTGGCCGGGCACGAAGCTGGTGTCGTCGCCCATCGGCCACAGCTTGGTGACGATCGACTCGATCAGCGCCTGATGGTCCGACAGCGGGAAGTCGGTGCGGCCGACCGAGCCCGAGAACAGCACGTCGCCGACCAGCGCGAACCTGGTGCCGGGATGGTGGAAGACGACGTGGCCCGGCGTGTGCCCCGGCGTCTCGTAGACGTCGAGCGCGACCTCCCCCACCGTCACTTGGTCGCCCTCGACCAGCCAGCGATCCGGCTCGAACGGCACGCCGCGCAGGCCCCAGCGCTTGCCGTCCTCGTCCAGCCGCGCGATCCAGAAGCGGTCCGCCTCGTGCGGGCCCTCGATCGGTACGCCGAGCTCGTCGGCAAGCGGCTTGGCCTCGCCGCAATGGTCGATATGCCCGTGGGTGAGCAGGATCTTCTCGATCGTCACGCCGTTCTGCTCGGCCGCGGCGCGCAGCCGGTCGAGGTCGCCGCCGGGATCGACGAAGGCGCCGCGCATCGTCTTCACGCACCACAGCAAGGTGCAATTCTGCTGCAGCGGCGTGACCGGCACGATCGCCGCACGGATCGGGGAAGGGGTCATGCCGTGGGGATAGGCGCGCATCCGGGGTTGCGGCAAGCGCCCTGCCGCTGCAATTCGGCCAAGGATGTTCTCGAACGACGCCACGCCCTTCGTCCTGCTGGACGACGCCCGCCCCGGCGGCGGCGCGCGGCTGTACCGCAACCCGCACGCGGTGGTGCGGGCCGACACGCCCGACGCGGTCGCGCCGCTGCTCGCCGAACTCGACCGGGTGCGGGACGCGGGCAAGGCGGTCGCCGGGTTCCTGAGCTACGAGGCGGGGCGGCTGACGGAGGGGCTGACCACGCCGCGAGAATCGGAATTGCCGCTCGGCTGGTTCGGCGTGTTCGACGGGTGCGAACGGCTCGACGGAGCCGCGCTCGCCGAGGTGCTGCCCGATCCGGCCGGTGCCTGGGTCGGCGCGCCGGAACCGGAGCTCGGCTTCGCCGGCTATGCCGAGGCGTTCGAGCGGGTGCGCGACTGGATCGAGGCGGGCGACATCTACCAGGCCAACCTCACCTTTCGGACGCAGGTGCCGGTCGCGGGCGATCCGCGGGCGCTCTACGCCGCGATCCGACCGCGCGCCGCGGCCGGGCATGGCGCCCTGGTGTGGACCGGTGCCGACTGGCTGCTGTCCTTCTCCCCCGAACTGTTCTTCCGCCTCGACGGCAGCACCCTTTCGGCACGGCCGATGAAGGGCACCGCGCGCCGCGACCCCGATCCCGCCCGCGACGCGGCGGTCGCGGCGGCGCTTGCCGCCGATCCGAAGCAGCGCGCGGAAAACCTGATGATCCTCGACCTGCTGCGCAACGACATCGCCCGGGTGGCGGTGCCGGGCAGCGTCGCGGTGCCTGAGCGCTTCGTGGTCGAGCGCTACCCCACCGTTCACCAGCTCGTGTCGAGCGTCACCGGCACGCTCGCGCCCGGCACCACCCCGGCGCAGGCGCTGGCGGCGCTGTTCCCGTGCGGTTCGGTGACCGGCGCGCCCAAGCGACGGGCGATGGAAGTGATCGACGCGGTCGAACCCTCGCCGCGCGGGATCTACACCGGCGCGATCGGCCGCATCGACGCCGATGGCGATGCGGACTTCAACGTCGCGATCCGGACGCTGCACCTGAAGCCCGGCGACGATTGCGCCACGCTCGGGCTCGGTTCGGGCGTGGTCGCCGATTCGACGGCCGCCGCCGAATGGCGCGAATGCCACGACAAGGCGCGTTTTCTCGGCGCCGGCCAGCGCCGCTTCGACCTCATCGAGACGATGGCGTTCGATCCGCGCGAGGGCATTCCGCTGCTCGAACGCCATCTGGAGCGGATGAAGGCGAGCGCGCGCCGGCTGGGCTTCGCGTTCGATCGCCACGCCGCGCGCAACGAGCTGCAGGCGGCGACCTTCCGCCGCGAGTCGCCGGCACGGGTGCGGCTGCTGCTGTCGCCGAGCGGCGCGATCGCGATCGAGGCGGCGGCGCTGCCTCTCGCTCCGACCGCGCCGGTGGCGGTGACGCTCGCTCCATTGCCGGTTTCGCCCGCCGACGTCCGCCTGTGCCACAAGACCACCGATCGCGGCTTCTACGACGCGGCGCGACGGGCGGCAGGCGAGTTCGAGGTGCTGTTCGTGGCGCCGGGCGGCCAGCTCACCGAAGGCAGCTTCACCTCGCTGTTCGTCGAGCGCGACGGCGTGCTGCACACCCCGCCGCAGTCGGCGGGACTGCTGCCGGGCGTCTTGCGCGCGCAGCTGCTGGCGGAAGGTCGCGCAATCGAGTCGCCGTTGTACCCGGCCGATCTCGCGCAAGGATTGTACGTCGGCAATGCCGTGCGCGGCCTTATTCGTGCGCGCTTGGTTGCGGAGCCCCCCTCCCCCCGCTAAGGCGCCAGCGCCCTTTCTCCAGCGGGAATTCCGATGAAGACCTCTGCCGCGCTCGACCGTATCAGCCCCTCGCCTACGCTCGCCATCACCTCCAAGGTGCTGGAGCTCAAGCGCCAGGGCGTCGACGTGATCGGCCTGGGCGCCGGCGAGCCTGACTTCGACACGCCCGACTTCGTCAAGGAAGCCGCGATCGAGGCGATCCGCCAGGGCAAGACGAAGTACACCAACGTCGACGGCACCGCCGAGCTGAAGGAGGCGATCGTCGCCAAGTTCCAGCGCGACAACAACCTCACCTATGCCGCCAACCAGATCAGCGTGAACGTCGGCGGCAAGCACACTCTGTTCAACGCGATCGTCGCGACGGTGAACCCGGGCGACGAGGTGATCGTGCCCGCGCCCTATTGGGTGAGCTATCCCGACGTCGTCCAGTTCGCCGGCGGCACGCCGGTGGTGGTGCAGGCGGGTGCCGACCAGGGCTATAAGCTGCGCCCCGAGCAGCTGGAGGCGGCGATCACCCAGCGTACCAAGTGGGTGATCCTCAACTCGCCGTCCAACCCGACGGGCGCCGCCTATTCGATCGACGAGCTGCGCGCGCTGGGCAAGGTGCTCGAGCGCCACCCGCAGGTGTGGGTGTTCGCCGACGACATGTACGAGCACATCCTCTACGACGACTTCCGCTTCGCCACGATGGCCGAGGTCTGCCCGTCGCTCTATGACCGGGTGCTGACCGTCAACGGCTGTTCCAAGGCCTATGCCATGACCGGCTGGCGGATCGGCTTCGCCGGCGGTGCGGCCTGGCTGATCAAGGCGATGTCCAAGCTCCAGTCGCAGTCCACGTCCAACCCCTGCTCGATCGCGCAGGCGGCGGCGGTGGCGGCGCTCAACGGCGACCAGAGCTTCCTCAAGGACCGCGCCGCCGCCTTCCAGAAGCGCCGCGACCTGGTGGTCGGCATGCTCAACGAGATCGAGGGCGTGACCTGCCCGACGCCCAAAGGCGCCTTCTACGTCTATCCCGAGTTGTCGGGGCTGATCGGCAAGACCACGCCGGGCGGCCAGACGATCGCCACCGACGAGGACTTCGCCGGCTATCTGCTGTCGGACGCCAAGGTCGCGGTGGTGCATGGTGCCGCCTTCGGCCTGTCGCCGGCGATGCGGATCAGCTATGCGACGTCGGAAGACGTGCTGCGCGAGGCGTGCACCCGCATCCAGACGGCGTGCGCCGCGCTGCGCTGACCGCGTAACAGTCGCGGCTCGGCCCGTCGCGCTCCGGCGCGGCGGGGCTTCGCGGCACCGCATGGTTTCGGTTTGGCGCCTTGCGGCGCCGGGTTCCGCTCGGCAACGGGCGATGAACGGCGAGGCCAGCCCCGGTTCAGCCCCGGCGGCCTATCCCAGCGCCATCGAACGACACCGCATCGCAAGCGCCTGCATCCGGCAGGGGCGAGCCGCGCGGCAATGGAACGACGATCATGACCCACACCCGCCCCGGCTTCTTCCGGCTTTTCCTCAGCGGCTTCGCACTCGGTGCGATCGCGCTGGTCGGCGTGCAGATCGCGCAGCCGGCGCAGGCATCGCCCTGGACCTCGCCGGTCGAGGCCGCTCGCTGATCGCGAACTCGCGCCCCTGTTGATCGGAGAAAACCTCCCCATATCAGGGATATGATCCGTTTTCTCGCGCTGAACCTGCCGTTCGCCGCGCTTGCCGCGACCGGCCTTTCCGCTCCCGCCGGTGCCGAGCGTGCCGTCCGCATCCCCGCCATCCAGCGCGACGTGCCCGCCAGCGGCACCCGCGCCACCGCGGTCTTCGCCGGCGGCTGCTTCTGGGGGCTGGAGGCGGTGTTCGAGCAGGTGAAGGGCGTCAGCGACGTCACCAACGGCTATGCCGGCGGCACCCGCACGACCGCGAGCTACGCCCAGGTCTCGACCGAGACCACCGGCCATGCCGAGGCGGTGCGCATCACCTACGATCCCCGCGTCGTCAGCTACGGTACGCTGCTGCGCGTCTATTTCTCGGTCGCGCACGATCCGACGCAGCGCAATCGCCAGGGTCCCGATCGCGGGCCGAGCTACCGATCGGCGATCTTCCCGCAGGATGCCGCCCAGCGCACGGCGGCGGCGGGCTACATCCGCCAGCTCGGCGCCGCCAAGGCCTTCCCCGCGCCGATTGCGACCACGATCGAGACGGGTCGCTTCTATCCGGCGGAGGCCCACCACCAGAATTTCGCGCGGCGAAATCCGGACTATCCGTACATCGTCCGCTGGGATGCACCGAAGGTGGCGGCGTTCCGTGCGGGGTTCCCGACGCTGGCGCGGTAGCGATCGCTCCCCGCGTCCCTGCCTTACAAAATTCCGTCACCCCAACGAAGGCTGGGGTCTCCCGGTAGCAGCGCGCGCGTGTGCGGCACGAGATCCCAGCTTTCGATGGGATGACGGCGGGAGTGGCGGGAGGTCTGGGCGCCCCCTCGATGCCGCCCCCTCAGATCAGCGCCAGTGCCGACAGTTCGCCGATCAGCCGCGGGGGCAGCGCGGCGAGGCCGGCGGTACCCTGCCCCAGGTCGGGCGGCGCGTCGGCGGCCTCCAGATAGCGCCAGCCCTGGTGCGCGCGCTTCGGGCGGGCTTCGACCAGCACCAGATCGCGGGCGAGATGGATCGCCACGCGACCGCCCTCGGCCTCGCCGAAACCCAGGATCGGCGAGCGCGCGACCAGCTGGTGCTTGAGGATCCAGAACAGCGATCCGCCCTCGATCTCGGCGACGCGCTTGGGCAGGTAGCGGGTGGTCAGCGCGCCCCCCTCGGCGCTACGCACGCGCAGCCGTTCGGCGAGGTGGTCGACGCTGTCGATCGCGAAGGCGACCTTGGTGAGATGGAGCGGCACGGCCATGATCTGGGGATTGGCGTGCCGCCGCTCAAGTCAGCCGGTGAGTCCGGCCGCCGTCGCCAGCCCCAGAAAGACGAGGAATCCCATCGAGTCGGTGGTCATCGTCACGAACACCGACGAGGCGACCGCCGGGTCGGCACCGAAGCGTTCGAGGGTGACTGGCACCAGCACGCCGGCGAGGCCCGCGATCAGGATGTTGGTCATCATCGCCGTGCCGATGACGCCGCCGAGCCAGGGATTGCCGAACACCAGGCTGACGCCGATTCCGATCAGCAGCGCGATGGTCGCGCCGTTCATCAGCGCGACCTGAATCTCGCGCAGGATCGATCGCATGGTGTTCGACTGGGTGAGCTGGTTGGTGGCGAGCGCGCGCACCGTCACCGCCATCGTCTGGGTTCCGGCATTGCCGCCGACGCCCGCCACGATCGGCATCAGCGTCGCCAGCGCGACCATGCGCGCGATCGTGTCCTCGAACAGCGCGATGATGGTGGAGGCGACCAGCGCGGTGAACAGGTTCGCGACGAGCCAGCGCACGCGGGTGCGATAGCTTTCCAGCACCGGCTGGTTGATGTCGCCCTCGCCCGCACCGGACAGCAGCAGCGCGTCCTCGCCCGCCTCTTCCTGGATGATGTGGACGATGTCGTCGACGGTCACCACGCCGACCAGCCGGCCGCTGCCGTCGGTCACCGCGGCGGAGATCAGCGCATATTTCTGGAAGCGCAGCGCCACTTCCTCCTGGTCCATGTCCACCGGGATCAGCGTCTGCTCGCGCTTCATCACGTCGCTGACCGAGACGGTGCGCGGCGTGCGCAGGATCCAGGAAAGCTGGCAGGTGCCGACCGGGCGGTGCGCCGGATCGACGACGAAGATTTCCCAGAAATCGGTCGCGAGCGTTTCGCTGCTGCGCAGGAAGTCGATGACGTCGCCGACGCTCCAGTGCTCGGGCACCGCGATCAGCTCGCGCTGCATCAGGCGGCCGGCGGATTCCTCCGGATAGCTCAGCGCCTCCTCGATCGCGGCGCGGTCGTCGGGCTCCATCGCCCGCAGCACCTCGCGCTGGTCGTCGGCGTCGAGGTCCTCGATGATCGCGACCGCGTCGTCGGTGTCGAGCTCGGCGGCGAGGTTGGCGACCTGATGCGGTTCGAGCGCGTCGATCAGCGCATCGCGAACCCAGTCGTTCATCTCCGCCAGCACGTCGCCGTCGAGGCGATCGGCCACGGCGGCGGCGAGCGCCGCGCGCTGCTCGCCCGGCACCAGCTCGAACAGATCGGCGAGATCCGCCGGGTGCAGCGGCTCGACCAGCGCGCGCACCGTTTCGACATCGTCGACCTCGACCGCATCGAGCACCGCACGCACGAACTCGGGCTTCAGCCGGTCGTCGGCGTCGAGTTCGCTCTCTGCGATGTCGTGGGCGGGAAGCTCCGTCTCGCTCATGGCTCGGCTCCCCTCGTTCGCGTTGCGCGCCCGCTCTAGCGGCGGTGGCCGCGGTTGCAACCTCCCGGCGGCGGCTCTACGGACGGAGCTTCCTTTTTTCCCGCATTCCGGAGCGTTTATGTCCGATCTTCCCAGCACGCTCGTGATGACGCTCGACACGGGCGAGGTGCGTATCCGGCTGCGCCCGGACCTGGCGCCCCAGCACGTCGAGCGTATCACCAAGCTCGCCGACAGCGGCTTCTACGACAACGTCGTGTTCCACCGCGTGATCGCCGGCTTCATGGCGCAGGGCGGCGACCCGACCGGCACCGGCACCAGCGGCTCTAAGGAGCCCAACCTGCCGGCCGAGTTCAGCCGCGAGCCGCACGTCCGCGGCACCTGCTCGATGGCGCGCACGATGGACCCGAACTCGGCCAACAGCCAGTTCTTCATCTGCTTCGACGACGCCCGCTTCCTGGACGGCCAGTACACCGTGTGGGGCGAAGTGACCGACGGCATGGACGCGGTCGACGCGCTGCCCAAGGGCGAGCCGCCGCGCGAGCCGGGCAAGATCCTGAAGGCCCGCAGCGAGGCCTGATTACAAGGAGCCGGTCACCCCAGGGGTGGCCGGCTTTTTCACTCCTGGAACATATTGCGTTCCCGTGTTCCCGCGCAGGCGGGAACCCAGGGCCAGGCAGAACAACGGCCGTTTGCACCCGAAACCCTGGGCTCCTGCCTGCGCAGGAGCACGGCAGCGGGCTGTTAGATATGCTGCGCGCCGAGGGCCTCGATCAGCCAGTCGTGGAACAGCCGCGCCGGCTCCTGCTGCATCATCCGCGGCCGGCAGACGAACCAGTGGCTATAGGTGCTCTCCACCGACATATCGAACAGCCGCACCAGCCGGGTGTCGCGCGCCTCCTCGAAATGCGATTCGAGCATGAAGGCGACGCCGAGGCCCTGCGCCGCCGCCTCCAGCATCAGCGCGCCGGCGTCGAAGAAGTCGGTCGCGGCCGGCTCGAGGAACGGCAGCCCGGCGGCGCGCCGCCAGTCGTCGAAGGTGTCGGGCATGTCGCGGTGGATGAGCGCGGTGAGCTTCGACAGCTGCGCGGGATCGGTGAGCGGCATCTGCTCGACCAGCGCGCGGCCGGCGATCGCATAGACCCGGTTGCGATCGAGCCGGCGCGAATAGAGCGCCGGGTCGATCGTGTGGCCGAGCACGATACCGACATCGATGCCGTCGCCCAGCCGCGCCAGGCTGTGCCCGGCGGTGTCCACGTCCAAATGGAGTTCGGGATGGCGCCGCTTGAGGTCGCCCAGCCGCGGCATCAGCTTCTGGGTCGCGAACAGCGGGAGTACGCCAAGCCGCAGCCGCAGCAGGTCCGACCCTGCCGACATCCGCTCCACCGCGTCCGACAGCGTGTCGAGTGCGTGCGAGATCATCCCGAGCAGCCGTTCGCCGTCATGGTTGAGCCGGAGCGCCTGGTGTCGCCGCTCGAACAGGGGCTTGCCGATGAAGCGTTCGAGCGCCTGCACGCGCCGGCTGAGCGCGGGACTGGACAATGCCAGCTCCTCGGCCGCCGCCTTGATTGATCCGAGCCGGGCGACCTGCACGAATGCCTCGATCGCCGTGAGGGGAGGAAGCCGCCGCATCTGCTCCTACCTTTTGTTGCACCGCGTCATAAGTGGACAAGTGGTAGCGCTAGCACGGTCCACCTTCCCCTTTGCGATCACCACTCTGCCTGTGAGTTGCAGATTCTGCAACCGCTGCAATTCCTTTCGCATTTGCACAAAAAGAGCCTCCGCAGCATATGGAGCAGGCCTTTCAGGCATCCTCTCCTAAACCTTTCACGGCCGGTCCTCGCGACCGGCCTTTTTTTTGCGCCTTGCCCGGGCGAGCCCCGATCCTATCTCCCCCACTCGTTTCGAGAAGGTGAAGAGATGGCCGACGACGACTCGCACACCCACCGGTTGCAGGTGGCGAACTCCCGGCCGGAAGACAGCGGTCGCGGCATCGCCCACCTTCCCCGCTCGCTGATGGCGGCGCTCGGCATCACCGAGGGCGAGGTGATCGAGATCCTCGGCAAGCGCACCACGCCGGCGCGTGCGGTCGGCCCCTATGGCGAGGACGAAGGGCTGGAAATCCTGCGCATCGACGGGTTGCAGCGCGCCAACGCCGGCGTCGGCGCGGGCGACTTCGTCGAGGTGCGCAAGGTCGAGTCGAAGCCGGCGACTCGCGTGGTGTTCGCCCCCGCCCAGCAGAACCTTCGCCTGCAGGGATCGAGCAACGCGCTCAAGCGCACCTTCCTCGGCCGTCCCTTCTGCCAAGGCGACGTGGTTGCGACCGCGGGGCACCAGCGCGTCACCGATCCGGCGATCCAGCGCTTCGTCAACGCGCCGGCCTATGCGCTGCAGGAGATCCGACTCGCGGTCGTCACTTCCACCCCCAAAGGCGTGGTGCACATCGACGAGAACACCGAGATCGAGCTGCGTCCGGAATATGAGGAGCCGCGCGAGGCACGCCGCGCCGACGTCACCTACGACGACATCGGCGGCATGGCGGCGACGATCGACCAGCTGCGCGAGATGGTCGAGCTACCCTTACGCTACCCCGAGCTGTTCCAGCGGCTGGGCGTCGATCCGCCCAAGGGCGTGCTCCTCCACGGCCCGCCCGGCACCGGCAAGACCCGGCTGGCGCGCGCCGTCGCCAACGAGAGCGACGCCGACTTCTTCCTGATCAACGGCCCCGAAATCATGGGCTCGGCCTATGGCGAGTCGGAAAAGCGGCTGCGCGAGGTGTTCGAGGAAGCGAGCCAGAACGCGCCCTCGATCGTGTTCATCGACGAGATCGACTCGATCGCCCCCAAGCGCGGCCAGGTATCGGGCGAGGCCGAGAAGCGGCTGGTTGCACAGCTGCTGACGCTGATGGACGGGCTGGAGGCGCGCGCCAATGTGGTGGTGATCGCCGCCACCAACCGGCCCGAGGCGATCGACGAGGCGCTGCGCCGCCCCGGCCGCTTCGACCGCGAGATCGTCGTCGGCGTGCCCGACGAGCGCGGGCGTCGCGAAATCCTGGGCATCCACACCCGCGGCATGCCGCTGGGTGAAGGCGTCGATCTGCGCGAGCTGGCGCGCACCACCTACGGCTTCGTCGGCGCGGATCTCGCCGCGCTGACCCGCGAGGCGGCGATCGAGGCGGTGCGGCGGATCATGCCGCAGCTCAACCTGTCCGAACAGACGATTCCGGCCGAGGTGCTCGACACGCTGTCGGTATGGCGCGAGGATTTCGTCGAGGCGTTGAAGCGCGTCCAGCCTTCGGCGATGCGCGAGGTGATGGTGCAGGCGCCGCAGGTCCGCTGGGACGATGTCGGCGGGCTCGACGAAGCGCAGATGCGGCTGAGGGAGGGCGTCGAGCTGCCCTTGCGGTCGCCCGACGCGTTCCGGCGGCTAGGCATCCGCCCGGCCAAGGGGTTCCTGCTCTACGGCCCGCCCGGCACCGGCAAGACGCTGCTCGCCAAGGCGGTCGCGCGCGAGGCGGAGGCGAACTTCATCGCCACCAAGTCGAGCGACCTGCTCAGCAAATGGTATGGCGAGAGCGAGCAGCAGATCGCACGGCTGTTCGCCCGCGCCCGCCAGGTAGCGCCCTGCGTGATCTTCATCGACGAGCTCGACAGCCTCGTGCCGGCGCGCGGCGGCGGCATGGGCGAGCCGCAGGTGACCGAGCGGGTGGTCAACACCATCCTCGCCGAGATGGACGGGCTGGAGGAGCTCCAGTCGATCGTGGTGATCGGCGCGACCAACCGCCCCAACCTGATCGACCCGGCGCTGCTGCGGCCCGGGCGCTTCGACGAGTTGGTCTACGTCGGCGTGCCGGACAAGGAAGGGCGCCGACGTATCCTGTCGATCCAGACCGAGAAGATGCCGCTGGCCGACGACGTCGATCTCGACGCGATCGCCGGCGAGACCGATCGCTTCACCGGTGCCGACCTGGAGGACGTGGTGCGCCGCGCCGGACTGATGGCGTTGCGCGAGTCGCTCGACAACGCCGCAGTGACGATGGCGCACTTCCGCCAGGCGCTGGCCGAGTCCCGCGCCTCGGTTACGCCGGAGATGGAGCATGAGTATCGCCAGATGTCGGCGAAGCTGAAGCAGGATGCGGTCGCGATTCAGCCGATCGGCTTCATCGCGCCCGGCATGGTCCAGCCGCGCGGCGAGAAGCACTGACCTGCGCCGGCACCGCTCCGACGGGGGAGCGGTGCCGGTCGCCGTCCGTCGCATCGGGACACCGCACCGCGTCGAGAGGAAACCGTTCGGCTTGCATCTTCGTTGCGCTTTTGCGACGACACCCTCGACGCGGCCACGGCCGCCCCGCCCAAGGATTTCCATGAACACCAGTTCCACCACCGCCAGCCGACGGAGCAGCAAGCGCGTTCCTTCTCCGGCGGGCATGTTCCTGCGTGGCTTCGTCAAGCATCCGGTGATGGTCGGGTCGGTGATCCCCTCGTCGGGCAAGCTGATCCGCAAGATGCTGGCGCCCGTGGACTGGGCCAACACCAAGGTGTTCGTCGAATATGGTCCGGGCGTCGGCACCTTCTGCCGCCCGATCCTGGAGCGGATGGCGCCGGACGCGCAGCTGATCGCGATCGACACCAATCCCGACTTCATCGACTATCTCGACGGCACGATTCTCGACTCGCGCTTCTCGGCGGTGCACGCCTCGGCAGCCGACGTGGTCCAGATCGTCGCCGACCACGGCCATGCCCACGCCGATTACGTGCTGTCGGGCCTGCCCTTCTCCACCCTGCCGCCGGGCATCGGCGATCGCATCGGCGCCGCCACCGCCGAGGTGCTGCGCCCGGGCGGCGCGTTCCTGGTCTATCAGTTCAGCCCGAAGGTGCGCGATTTCCTCGCCCCCAATTTCGAGCGGATCGACCACGACATGGAGTGGTGGAACGTGCCGCCGGCCCAGCTCTATTGGGCGTGGAAGGACTGAGGCCGCTCCCGTGCTCCTGCGCAGGCAGAAGCCTAGGGCGTATCGACATTCATCGTGGAAGTCCTGAACTCCCCTTCATCCGTTCGCCTCGAGTAGCCGTCGAGCTTGTCGAGACGGCGTATCGAGAGGTCGGTCGTTGGGGCTCTCTCGATACGGGCTCTCGACAAGCTCGATCCCTACTCGAGACGAACGGGAAATGGGTGAATGTCGATCCGGCCTAGGGGTGACACCGCATCGCTGCTTGGCTCTAGGCTCCTGCCTGCGTAGGAGCACGGAACCGCGACGCTCGTCGATTCCGCCAGTTGACGCAGCCGCCGGCGCACAACACATCTAGGTTCATGGATTATCTGAACCTTTCCGAATCCGAATGGCGCAAGCGGCTCTCGCCCGAGGCGTTCCACGTGCTGCGCGAGGCGGGGACGGAGCGGGCCTTTGCCGGCCGCTACAACGACAACAAGGCCGACGGCATCTATCGCTGCGCCGGCTGCGGCAGCGAGCTGTTCGACAGCATCGACAAATATGATTCCGGTTCGGGTTGGCCGAGCTTCACCCAGCCGATCGACGCGGATCGCGTCGCCGATCACAGCGACACTAGCCACGGCATGCGCCGGGTCGAGACGCGTTGCGCCCGCTGCGACGGGCATCTCGGCCATGTCTTTCCGGACGGACCGCCGCCCACGGGCCTGCGCTATTGCATGAACTCGGTCGCGCTGGACTTCCGTCCGCGCTCGGCGACCGGCAACTGATCGCAGGAACGGGTTTGCGCGCTTGTCGGCGACGCCGGCTGCGCGTACCCCTGCACGGGTCTCATGGCCACCCGCACCCGTAAACGTCCGGCCGCCCCCAGATGGCGCCGCATCCTCCTCTGGACCCTCGGATCGGGGTTCGCCGTCGCACTGCTCGCCTTCGCGGCGCTGGCCGTTGCGGTGATGAACGCGCGCGCGAGCCTGCCGAGCTTCTCCGAGCTGAAATCCTCGCCCAACGGCCAGATGATCCGGGTGCGCGCCGCCGACGGCACGATCCTGGTGTCGCTGGGGCCGAGCTACGGCGAGTGGGTGCCCTATGCCGACATCCCGCCGGTGATGCGCGAGGCGATGGTCGCGGTCGAGGACCGCCGCTTCCGCTCGCATTGGGGCGTCGATCCGGTCGCGGTCGCGCGCATCGTCAAGTTCGCGTTCGACAACCACGGCACCGGCCGGCGCCTCCAGGGGGCGTCGACGATAACCCAGCAGGTTGCGCGCACCATCTTCCTGTCGAACAGCTACACCGTCAGCCGCAAGCTGCGCGAGGCGGTGCTCGCGCTGGCGCTCGAGCGCAAGTTCACCAAGGACCAGATCCTCGAGCTCTACCTCAACAAGGTGTACTTCGGCGGCGGCGCCTATGGCATCGACGCCGCGTCGCGCCGCTTCTTCGGCCATCCCGCCACCACCCTCGACCTGTCCGAGTCCGCGGTGATCGCCGGGCTGGTTAAGGCGCCGTCGCACTATTCCCCCACCGCCGATGCCGAAGCCGCGGTCGGCCGCGCGGGCGTGGTGCTGCAGCTGATGCAGGAAACCGGCGCGATCAGCGCGAGCGAGGCCGCCGCCGCCAACCCCCATGCCGTCAAGCTCGCGCCCGAGCCCAAGCAGAACAGCGTGCGCTATTTCACCGACTGGGCGCTGCCCCAGCTCGAGACGCTGATCGACGAGACCAGCGCGCCGCTCGACGTGTGGACCACGCTCGACCTGTCGATGCAGCGCGCCGCCGATCAGGCGATCCGCGCCAACGCCCCCGCCGGGGTGCAGGGTGCGCTGGTGTCGGTCGACCGCGACGGCGCGGTGCGCGCGATGGTCGGCGGCAAGGACTATGTCTCGTCGATCTACAACCGCGCGACGCAGGCGACCCGCCAGCCCGGATCGGCGTTCAAGCTGTTCGTCTATCTCGCCGCGCTGGAGGCGGGCTATAAGCCCGAGGACCAGGTCGTCGACGAGCCGGTGACGATCAACGGCTGGAGCCCGCGCAACAGCTCGGGCCGGTTCAGCGGCGCGATGAGCCTGCGCTCCGCCTTCGCCTACTCGATCAACACCGTGGCGGCGAAGCTGGGCCGCGACGTCGGCTACGGCACCGTCGCCGACATGGGCCGCCGCTTCGGCATCACCACGCCGATCGACACGCGCCCGGCGATGGTGCTCGGCACCTCCGACGTGCGGCTGCTCGACATGACCCGCGCCTTCGCCTCGGTGTCGCAGAAGGGCGTGGCGGTGACTCCCTATGGCATCACCCGCGTGACCGCGGAGGGTGCGGTGATCTACCAGCACCAGGTCGACACCTCGCGCGTGCTGGTCGCGCCGTACGTGGCCGCGCAGATGACCGACCTGCTCCAGACCGCGGTGGCGACCGGCACCGGCCGCGCCGCGCAGATCGGACGCCCGGTCGCTGGCAAGACCGGCACCACCTCGTCCAACAAGGACGGCTGGTTCCTCGGCTTCTCCAGCGGGCTCACCACCGGCGTGTGGATGGGCCGCGACGATGCTCATGCGGTCGGCGGGCTGCAGGGCGGCACCGCGCCCGCACGCGCCTTCGCCAGCTTCATGCGCAAGGCCGTCGCGAGCCGCCCGGTCGAGAATTTCGAGACCCAGGTGACGCTGCCGGAATGGCAGGAGGAGCCCGATGCCGAGTCCTACTACGGCGAGCCCGACAACGGCGTGTTCGTCGACCAGGACGGCTATCCGGTGGGAGGGCCGCAGCAGGACGAGGGCTATCTGCCGCCGCAGCCGGAAGGCGGCCAGCCCGAGGATCCGACGCCGCGCGAGACGCTCGACCAGGATTGGCTCGACCGCGCGCTTGGCCGCAATCCGCCGCGCGAGGCGGCACCGCCGCAGCGCACCCCCTATGATCCGCGCCGACCGATGCCGGGCGAGCCGCGTCGCCCGGTCGAGCGGCCGCCCTATGATCCGGAAGGCCGTCCGTACCAGTGAAGCGCCGCGCCGTGCGCGCGCAGCCACGCGCGTGCCGGCGCCGGATCGGAATCCAGCAGCCGGCGCACCGCGGCGTGGAAGGCGGGGCTGTGGTCCATGTGCAGCCGATGTGCGACCTCATGCGCCGCGGTCGCTTCCAGCACGAAGCGGGGCGCGAGGATCAGCCGCCAGCTGTAGCGGATCGCGCCGCTCGCGGTGCAGCTGCCCCAGCGGCCGCGCGGATCGCCGATCGCCACCTGGCTGACGTGCACCCCGGCCCGCGCCGCATAGCGCTGCGTCGCCTCCGACAAGCGCGCCAGCGCCTCGCCGCGTAGCCACCGCTCCACCCGGACGGGCACGCGCTCGACCGGCCCGCCGCAGCACAGCCGTTCGCCGTCGCGCATGGGCGTGCGGGCGCCGCGCTCGGTCCAGTCGATCCGCAGCGTCGTGTCGCCGAATGGGATCGTGGCGTCGGGAACGAACGGCCGCGCCTCCGGCAGGCGCGACTGCTGTGCGTCGATCCAGGCGCGCTTGCTCTCGGCCCAGGCGAGCGCGGGACGCAGCGCCGCGCGCGGCGGCAGTACAAGGCGGACGCGCCCGGTCGCCGGATCGACCGACAGCCGCGCGCGCCGGGCTCTGGCGTGCCGGACGACCTCGATCGGCGCGCCCGTCGGCTCGCTCACAGCGGGCGGTCGACCATATGGTGTTCGAGGTCGCCGGCGTCGTCCTCGGAGATCGTCCAGCCGCGCGTCGATTCGCCCGCGGCGTGCACGGCCTCGCGGTCGCCGCACACCAGATAGTGCCAGCCGGGCAGCGGCTCGTCGTTGGCGCGCAGCCGATAGGCGCAGGTCGAGGGCAGCCATTCGATGTCGGGCACCGATCGCGCGGTCAGCCGAACGCATTCGGCGACATAGGCGTGGCGGTGGCGATAATCGCTGCACTGGCCCGAGCGGCGATCGAGCAGCCGGCAGGCGACGTTGGTGGCGATGAGTTCGCCGGTATCCTCGTCCTCCAGCTTGTGGATGCAGCATTTGCCGCAGCCGTCGCACAGCGCCTCCCACTGTGCGCGGTCGAGCTTCGACAGCGGGGTGTCCTCCCAGAAGCGCTCGCTCATCGCACCCACCGTTCGAGTTCGTGCGCGACCGCGTCCGGCCCCTCGTCGGTCGGCAGCAGCGCGACCGGCTTGCCGTCGGGATCCATCAGATAGGCCTGGGTGCCGTGGTCCATCAGATATTCGCTCGATCCGGGCTCCTCGCGCTTGGCGAAGGGGACGGCATAGGCGCGCGCCACCGCCGCGATCGCCTGCGGACTGCCGGTGAGCCCGACCATCCGCGGGTGGAAGGCGGCGACGTAGCGCCCGACCACCTCCGGCGTGTCGCGTTCGGGATCGATCGTCACGAAGATCGGCACCACCTTGGACCCGAGCGCCGGATGGGCGGACTCGAACGCCTTCAGCCCGGCGGCGATCTTCTGGAGGTCGACCGGGCAGACGTCGGGGCAATAGGTGTAGCCGAAATAGACGATGCGCCAGCGGCCGGCGAAGTCGCTGTCGCGCACCGTCTTGCCCGCGCCGTCGGTGAGCGCGAAGGGGCCGCCGATCCGCGCGCCGGCGAGCGGCGGCTGGGGGGCGGCGTCACCCGTGCCGCCCCCGCAGGCGCCGAGCAGCAGCGCGAGCGACAGCGCCGGGACGGCGGCTAGACGAACCAAGCGTTCCATCCTGCGGCCATGATCCGATCGCCGCCCGCTTGCAAGCAGCCCCGGCGGGCGAGTACATCCCAAACCATGTCGCGTCTCCTCCACCTCAGCCTCGCCGCCCTGCTGGTGGCATCCCCCACCATCGTCTCCGCGCAGCAGCGCTCGCAGAGCTACGAGTTCCTCGAAGCGGTGCGCAAGGGAGAGGGCGACAAGGTCACCGACATCCTCAACCAGCCCGGTCAGTCGCTGATCAACACCAAGGATCGCTCGACCGGCGACGGCGCGCTGCATATCGTGACGCAGCGCAACGATGCCGTCTATCTGCGCTTCCTGCTCGCCAAGGGCGCCGACCCCAACGTCCAGGACGCCAACGGCAACACGCCGGCGATGCTGGCGGTGGAGAAGAGCTTCACCGAAGGACTCGACTCGCTGATCCGCTACAAGGCGAACCTCAACCTCGCCAACGCCAGCGGCGAGACGCCGCTGATCCGCGCGGTGCAGCTGCGCCGCATCGACCTGGTCCGCACGCTGCTCGCCGGCGGCGCCAACCCCGACCAAGCCGACGTGATGGCGGGTATGTCGGCACGCGACTATGCACGACGCGACACGCGGACACCGGCGCTGCTCAAGGTGATGGACGAGGCGCCCAAGGCGAAGAAGCCGGTCGTGGCGGGTCCGCGGCTGTAACGCCCGACGCGCCTTCCGTGCCCGTGCGTCGGCGGGCGTTACCGGAACGTCGTTGATCGTAGTCCCGCTCGGCGGGGAGCGCGCGGCTTGCGACCGCGAACCGGCCGTTACCAGCCCTGCACCGCGTCGGGATCGGTCACGCCGATCAGCCGCCGCGCGGCGCGGCGGCCGAAGGCGAGGGTGCAGCGCTTGCGGGTCGCGGCGGCGAGCGGCACCGTCGCCGCCTCGCGCAGCACCGCCGCGTCGTAGCGGTCGGCGACGATCACGCCGCAACGCTCGGGAAGAAAGCCCTCGCCCTCCAGCGGCGTGGTGTCGAAGCCGGCCGGCACCGCCCAGAAATAGCGGTCGCAGTGCCCGAGATAATCGGTCCACTTGCCGTCGCCGAGCAGGTCGGCGCGCGACACCTTGATCTCGACGATCACGATCCGCCCGCGCGCGTCGAGCGCCATCAGGTCGGCGCGGCGGCCGCCGTCGAGCGGCACTTCCGCCATCGCCGTGCAGTCGTGGCGCAGCAGCAGGCGGGTGACGCCCCGCGCGACGTCCGCCGCCACCAGCGGGTCGGTGTCGACCACCGGCAGCGTGGATTCGGAGAGGGGAACGAGCACGGAAGCCATGCCCGCAATCTAGAACGCTTCGCGAACGCGGGGAACCCCCGCGTCTCGCGGATCAGCGATAGAAGATGTGGTTGCCGACCGAGGCGACGCGCGCCTTGCCCCAGCGCGGCGACAGCCGGCGGGCGTGGAAGAACAGCGCGCCGTCGGCAGGGCTGTCCCACAGCGCGCCCTTCGCGACATGGGCGATGGCGACGGCGGTCCGCCACGCGGCGCTGCCTTCGTTGGCTTCGGGCAGCTTGCCGCCGCGCACGAAGGAGAACTGGCCGGGCTGCTTGATGACGCCGCAGGCCGTGGCGGGGAAGCGGCCGGACTGGGTCCGGTTGAGGATCACCTCGGCAACCGCCAGCTGGCCCGAGAGCGGCTCGCCCTTGGCTTCGTAGTAGATCCCGGTGGCGAGGCAGTTGATCTGCTCGTCCTCACCCACGCTGTCGGGCTGCGCGGCGACCGCGGCGGCGAGCGAAGCGAAGGAAGTGGCAGCGACGGCGGTGCCGATGGGCTGCACGATCGGGACCGAGGGGGCCATGACGACGGCGGCGGGCTGCGGCTTGAGCGCAGGAACGATGGCTGCGGTCGCGGCGACGGAGGCGATCTGGGTCACGGGCGCTGCGGGAACCTTCGCCGCGGCTGCCACGTTGAGAGACTCGAGGGATGCGCGTTCCGCTTCGAACGCAAACCCCGGAGTGGTGACCGCGCCGAGCAGCGCGACACAAAAGTAGAGGGCCGCGGTGCAGGCGGTCCGCTTCTTGGACGACATGGATCAACATAGTCATGCGGTTGGCGCGCGGTTCGATCGGCATGCCGATCGCCCGGGCTCTCCCCCCGACTGCGTCACCGTCCGGTATCGCACCCCGGCGCGGCACAACGCCACAAAACGATGGAAATCCCATTGCCGCAGTGCGGAAACGAGTCAATCGGCGAAGATCGTCTCCGCGGCGAGACGTTGTGCCTCTGCGACACACACCTCGACCACCCATAGATCGGGATCGCTGCGACGACGGCGCTGCCAATAGTCGAGAATCGCAAGCGGGTCCCCGTCCTGCGGTCCGACCGCAACGACTCCGCGGCGCCCCTTCCGATCGAAGCCGCGCTCGAACAAGCGGGTCGGCGCCCCGCGCTCCTCGACGAGCAGCAGCACGCTTCCCGAGTCGCGGTCGCCCCGCGCCAGCACCATCGCGCTGCCCCCCGCCTGATCAACCAGCCGTACCAGCGCGCTCACCGCGATGCCGGTGGGGAGACGATCGTTCATGCCGCGCGGTACCCCGGCAGGCCGGCGAGGGGGATTCGCGAGCGCATGAAGGTGCCGGTGCCGCGCGCCGCCTCCTCGCCGTCGGGGCCGATCAGCCGCGCGTCGGCGACGAAGACGCGGCGCTGGCCGCTGATCCAGCGCCCCTCGGCGATCACCGGGCCGGCGCGCAAGGGGCGGGTGAGCAGCAGGTTGAAGGCGGTGGTGAGCAGGAAGCGGTCGGTCACCAGGCTGTTGGCCGCGTAGAAGGCGGCATCGTCGAGCATCTTGAAATAGCTCGTGCCGTGGGCGGCGCCAGCGGCGTGGTAATGCGCCTCGCCGATCGTGAAATGGATGCGGGCGACGCCGCTCTCCGGGATTTCGAGCCGCGAGTCGAACAGCCGGTTGATCGGCGCGGTCGCGTAGAGCGATTCGAGCGCGCGGAAATGGGCGTCGGCGCCGGTGGGATCAGGCGGCGTCACGCGCCTCCACTCCGGTGAGCAGCGCGTAGAGCGCGTCGGAAGATCCGGCACCGCGCAGCTTGGCACGGAAGTCGGCGTCTCGTAGCGCCCGCGACACCCGCGCCAGCGCCTTGAGGTGCTCGCTCCCCTCGGGCGGAGAAAACAGCGCGAACACCAGGTCGACCGGCAGGTCGTCGACCGCGGCGAAGTCGATCGGCTTCTGCGTGCGCACGAACACCCCCACGACGCGGTCGAGATTCTCGATCCGCGCGTGCGGGGTGGCGATGCCGTTGCCGAAGCCG
Source organism: Sphingomonas mangrovi (assembly GCF_047975845.1). Taxonomy (NCBI): domain Bacteria; kingdom Pseudomonadati; phylum Pseudomonadota; class Alphaproteobacteria; order Sphingomonadales; family Sphingomonadaceae; genus Sphingomonas; species Sphingomonas mangrovi. The sequence continues at coordinate 30,979 of NZ_JBIUCZ010000015.1, forward strand.
GTCGATCCCAGCCGCTCGCGCGCGACCAGCAGCTCGCACGCGGCGCGCGGCTCCAGACCGGGCACGGTCGCGACGACCGTGCCCAGCTGCTGGAACAACGCCTTGCGGTTCGCGGCCGACACCCCTGCCAGCACGCGATCCGGCGTCAGAAGATCGCTGAAATCGATCATCGAACGGTCTGGAGGTCCGCGGCGGTCAGGCCGCGCGGTTGGGCTCCACCCAGCCGATCGTGCCGTCGTGGCGGCGATAGACCATGTTGAACGCCCCCGTGCCGCTGTTCTTGAACAGCAGCGCGTTGGTGTTGCGCAGGTCGAGCATCATCACCGCGTCGGACACGCTGGCGTCGGGCACGTCGACGCGCGTCTCGGCGATGATCAGCGGGGCGTCGGCCTGGATCTCTTCCTCGGCCTCGCTGCCGCCGAACACGGTGTAGCCGGCATTGTCGAAATCGTCATAGGCACCGGCCTGGGCGAGCGCGGCGGCCTCACCCGCGTTGCGGTCCTTCAGCCGGCGGGTGTAGCGGCGCAGCTGCTTCTCGATCTTGTCGGCGGCACCCACGAACGCGCCCTGCGCGTCCTGACCCGAGTTGTGCCCCTTGAGCACCAGGCCCTGCGTGACGTGCGCGACGATGTCGCAGGTGAAGCCGTTGTCGTGCGGCCCCTTGCCGAACGTCGCGGTCGCGGAGATCGCCCGCGCGAAATATTTGTCCGCGATGCCCTGGAGGCGCTCCTGGACCAGCTGCTTCAGTGCGTCGCCCGTGTCGACCTGATGCCCTGAAACCCGGATGTCCATACTTCTCTCCACTCACTACTTGAATGCGGCCTAGGCACAGTGCCCAGACCCGTCAACCAGCCGTCCCGGCGTGCCAAAGTGGCTGTTTGACCGTATCTAGAAACGCTGCATGCGCCGCCAGTTCCGCATCGCTGGGCGCGAAAATCCGCGGCGGCCGGACCTTGGCGGGAGCGACCGCCGCCGCCTCCTCCACCACCGGTGCGGCGCTTGCCAGCCCCAGGCCGATCTGGCGGCCGCCCATCAGCTCGACATAGACCTGCGCCAGCAGCTGCGCGTCGAGCAGCGCGCCGTGCAGCACGCGGCGGCTGCGGTCGATTCCGAAGCGGACGCACAGCGCGTCGAGCGTGTGCTTGGCGCCGGGATGGCGGCTGCGCGCGATCACCAGCGTGTCGACCATGCGGCTCATCGCGATCGCCGGTCGCTTGCAAAGCCCCAATTCGCCGTTGAGGAAGCCGAAGTCGAAGGTCGCGTTGTGCGCGATCAGCGGGCTGTCGCCCAGAAACTCGATCAGCGCGTCGACGCCGGTATGGAACCCCGGCTTGTCGGAGAGGAAGGCGTCCGACAGGCCGTGCACCGCCTGCGCCTCCGCCGGCATCGGCCGGCCGGGATTGAAATAGGCGTGGAACACCTGACCGGTCTCGACGCGGTTGAACAGCTCGACGCAGCCGATCTCGACCAGCCGGTCGCCACCGGAAAAGCTGAGGCCGGTGGTTTCGGTATCGAAGACGATTTCACGCATGGCGTCGCTATCCGCGCTCGGGCGCAGCGAGGCAAGCGACGACGCGGCGAACCGCAGCCCGCGTTTCGGCGAGCGGAACGTCGGTGGGGATCACGAAGTCGGCACGCGCGCGCTTTTCCGCGTCGGGAAGCTGCCGTGCGAGGATCGCGTCGAACCGCGCGGCGGTCATCCCCGGCCGGGCAAGCACGCGCCGGCGCTGCACCTCGGCATCCGCGCTCACCACCGCCACCTTGTCGACATAGGACTCGCCCCCCGTCTCGTAGAGCAGGGGAACATCGAACAGCAGCAGCGGCGCATCGCCATGATCGCGAACAAAGGCGGCGCGCTCTTCGGCGACGGCGGGGTGAACGATCGCCTCCAGCCGGGCGAGCGCGGCCGGATCGCCGAGCACCGCCTCGCCGAGCGCGGTGCGGTTCACCCCGTCCGCGCCGGTCGTGTCGGGAAACGCCGCCTCGATCGCGGCAACCAGGCGACCGGCGGGCCCCTGCAGGCGATGCACGGCCGCGTCGGCGTCGAACACCGGCACGCCTTCGTCGGCGAACATCGCCGCCACCGTCGACTTGCCCATGCCGATCGACCCGGTGAGGCCGAGGCGGATCATGCCAGCAGCAGCGCGCGCAATTCCTCGTCGCGGTCGCGCGGCGGCTGGGCGTCGAACAGGATTTCGAACGCGAGCGCCGCCTGGCCGACCAGCATCTCCAGCCCGTCGACCGTCTCCAGCCCGCGCGCGTGGGCGGCGGTGAGCAGCGGCGTCTCGAGCGGCGCATAGACGATGTCGTAGACCACCGCGTCGTCCGGCAGCGGCGCCAAGTCGAGCGCGAGCGGCGGCTGGCCGGCCATGCCGAGCGAACTCGCGTTCACCAGCAGCCGGGCGGCGGGCAGGGGGGCGGTGAGCGGCAGCGCCTCCCCCTTCAACCCGAAGCTCGCGAGCAGCGCGGCACCCTTCAGCGGGCTGCGGTTGAGCAGCGTCACCGGGCCGACGCCGAGCTTCGACAGCGCGAACAGCACCGCGCGCGCCGCGCCGCCGGCGCCGACCACGCAGACCGGCGCATCGGCCAGGTCGAGCCCGGCGATCGGCGCGTAGAAGCCGCCGGCATCGGTGTTGGTGCCGACCAGGCTGCCGTCGCCGTCGCGGAACACGGTGTTGATCGCGCCGATCGACTGGCGCACGCCGCCGCGGTCCGCGACATGATCGAGCGCCGCCGCCTTGTGGGGCAGGGTGATGTTGCACCCGCGCCAGGCCGGATCGGCGCGGCGCCGGTCGAAATAGTCGCCGAGTTCGTCGGCGGCGACGCGGGTGGCGCGATAATCGCCCTCCATGCCGAGCGCGTCGAGCCAGAAGCGGTGGATCTTGGGCGATTTGGAATGGGCGATCGGATCGCCGATCACCTCGGCATAGGGTTGGGTCACGACAACAACACTCCTCGATCGCGCAGATAGGCGGCGAGCGGCAGCAGGGGGAGGCCGAGGACCGTCCAGTGATCCCCCTCGATGCGCTGGAACAGCTGCGCGCCCATCGCCTCCACCCGATAGCAGCCGACGCAGCCGGAAATTGCGGGCCATTCGGCATCCAGATAGGCGTCGATGAACGCATCCGACAGCGGCCGGACGTGAAGTCGCGCATGGCCGATATGGCGCCACACCGGACGGCCGCCCTCGACGATCACCGCCGCGCTGTAGAGGTCGTGGCGCGCACCCGACAGCCGGCGGAGCTGCGCCGCGGCATCGGTGCGGTCGGCCGGCTTGTCGAGCAGCCCGCCGTCGGGCGCCGCCACCACCGAGTCCGCACCGAGCACCAGCCCGCCGCGCACCCGCGTCGCCGCGCGCACCGCCTTCAGCTCGGCGAGCGCATCGGCGAAGTCGCGCGGCGACAGATTCTCGGCGGCGAGCGCGGCCTTGGCGGCGTCCTCGTCGAGGCCGCTCGCTACCGCATCGTGGTCGATCCCGGCCGCCGCGAGCATCGCCCGCCGCGACGCGCTCTGCGACGCCAGTACCAGGCGCATCGAATCGCTCACGGCCGTTCTCCCTTCTTTTCCTGATAGAGGGTGATGATCGCCGCCGCCGTCTCCTCGATCGAGCGGCGGGTGACGTCGATCACCGGCCAGCCATTGTCGGCGAACATCCGCCGCGCGAACGACAGCTCGCGCGCGACCGAATCCTGCTCGACGTAATCGGTGTCGGCAGCCTGGTTGAGCGACAGCAGCCGGTTGCGGCGGATCTGGATCAGCCGGTCGGCGCTGGTGGTGAGGCCGACGATCATCGGATGCCGGAGCGTGTAGAGCGCCTGCGGCGGCGGCGATTCCACGACGATCGGGATGTTGGCGGTCTTGTAGCCGCGGTTCGCGAGATAGATCGAGGTCGGCGTCTTCGACGAGCGCGACACACCCGCGAGCAGGATGTCGGCCTCCTCCCATTCCTCCCACAGCACCCCGTCGTCGTGGGCGATGGTGAACTGAATCGCGTCGACGCGCGCGAAATAGGCGGCGTCGAGCATATGCTGGCGACCGGGGCGCGCCTTCGCCTCCTGTCCCAGCAGGCTGGAGAGGGCGTGGCTCACCCCGTCGAGCGGCGCCACCGCCGGCAGCCCCATCGCCCGGCAGCGCGCCTCCAGGGTGCGGCGGATCTCGGTGTTGACCAGCGTGAACAGCACGATGCCGGGGTTGTGGGCGATTTCCTGCAAGATCCGCTCGAGATGCGTCTGGCTGCGCACCATCGGCCAGAAATGGCGCAGCGGTTCCACCCCGTCGAACTGCGCCAGCGCCGCCTTGGCGATGTTCTCCAGCGTCTCTCCGGTCGAGTCCGACAGCAGGTGCAGGTGCAGCCGCATCGGCTAGCGGGACAAGTCTGTGGACAACATGGGGACAAGCGCTAGCGCAACCCGGATGCGCGGCCAAGCGGTGCGATCTGCCCACATTCCCACCGATTCCTCCACAGCTGCATCGACAACCGCCGGTTCCATCGACAGCCTGTGGATTGTGTGGACAGTTTTTCCGAATCTGGTGGCTGGCCTGAGTCCGCCCGCGTCAAGCTGTTGGCAATTTGGGGACGGCGGCATAAACCCCGGCATCCCCAGACCAACAACCTCCACATCCATTCTTTGAATCTTCTTCTTCAGTAGAGGCATGACGCTGACTCAGATTCCGACGCCCAAGCCGCTGCTCGAAACCCTGCGCGGCACCCGTCAGGCCGTCCCCCCGCTCTGGCTCATGCGCCAGGCCGGACGGTACCTGCCCGAATATCGCGCGCTCCGGGCCGAGAAGGGCGGCTTTCTGGACCTGGTCAACGACGGCGAGGCGGCGGCGGAGGTGACGCTGCAGCCGCTGCGCCGCTTCGGGTTCGACGGCTCGATCCTGTTCTCCGACATCCTGATGGTCCCCAATGCGCTCGGCCAGGACCTGTGGTTCGAGACCGGCGAGGGGCCGCGGCTCGCCCCGCGCATGGATCGGACCACGCTCGACACGCTGGTCCCGGCTCCCGAGCGGCTCGCCCCCGTCTACGACACGGTGCGGCGGGTTCGGGCGGCGCTCGACCCGGCGGTGACCTTCCTGGGGTTCGCAGGCTCGCCGTGGACGGTCGCCACCTACATGATCGCCGGGCAGGGCAGCCGCGAGCAGGCCGAGGCGCGCCGCCTCGCCTATGCCGATCCCGATCTGATGACAGCGCTGATCGATCGCATCGTCGGGCTGACCGTCGACTATCTCTCGGCACAGATCGCTGCCGGGGTGGACGCGGTGCAGCTGTTCGACAGCTGGTCGGGGAGCCTGTCGCCCGAGCAGTTCGATCGCTGGGTGATCGCGCCGACCGCGCGGATCGTCCAGGCGCTCCGGGCGCGACATCCCGACACGCCGATCATCGGCTTTCCGAAGGGCGCGGGCGGCAAGCTCGTCGCCTATGCCGCCGCCACCGGAGTCGACGCGGTCGGGCTGGACGAGACGGTCGATCCGGTCTGGGCGAACGCGGCGCTGCCGCGCGACCTGCCGGTGCAGGGCAACCTCGATCCGCTGGCGCTGATCGCCGGCGGTGAGACGCTCGATCGGGCCGTCGACCGCATCCTGGAGGCGTTCGCCGACCGGCCGCACGTCTTCAACCTCGGCCACGGCATCCAGCAGGACACGCCGATCGCCCATGTCGAGCGGCTGGTCGCCCGCGTGCGCAGGAGCCAAGCATGACCAACTTCCTCGGATCCGCCTATCTGTGGGTGAAGGCGGCGCACATCATCTTCATGGTGTTCTGGATGGCGGGGCTGTTCATCCTGCCGCGCTATCTGGTCCACCACCAGGAGGGGCTCGACGATCCCGCCGAGCGTCCGCGCTGGGTGGCGCGCGAGGCCAAGCTGCGTGGCATGATCCTGACGCCCTCGCTCGTCGCGGTATGGCTGCTCGGGCTCGCGCTCGCCGCCAATGCCGGGCTGTTCGAGGGGCAGCCGGGGCTCGGCTGGCTCCATGCCAAGCTGCTGTTCGTGCTGCTCCTGACCGGCTACCACGGCTGGGCGGTCGCCTATACCCGTAAGCTCGCGGCCGGTCGTCCGACGCTGGCGGCGTCGCGGCTGCGCATGCTCAACGAAGTGCCGGCCCTGCTGCTGGCGGTGATCGTCGCGCTGGCGGTGGTGAAGCCCTTCTGATCGGTTCGCCTGCCGATGCGTGCTGCCGGTCGCAGCGCGCTTCGGCGCCCGCTTGACTTGGACGGGGGGCAACTCTACCTCGCGCGGACGAATGGTTGCCGTCCGGCCACCGTCCCCGTCCTTTCAGCCTCGTGTCGCGCCTTTCCTTCTCGCCGATCGACGCTCTTCCCTTATCCGCTTCAACGCCATTCGGATCAGCTCCATGCACCTCAAGGACCTCAAGAAGCACGCGCCCGCAGACCTCGTCACGATGGCGGAGGAACTGGGCGTCGAAGGCGCGTCGACGCTGCGCAAGCAGGACCTGATGTTCGCGATCCTGAAGGCGCAGGCCGAGAATGGTGAGCAGATCATGGGCCTGGGCACGATCGAGGTGCTGCCCGACGGCTTCGGCTTCCTGCGCTCGCCGGAAGCGAACTATCTCGCCGGCCCCGACGACATCTATGTCTCGCCCAACCAGGTCCGGAAATTCGGGCTGCGCACCGGCGACACCGTCGAGGGCGAGATCCGCAGCCCCAAGGACGGCGAGCGCTATTTCGCGCTGGTGAAGCCCTCCAAGGTCAATTTCGACGATCCCGACGCGGTCCGCCATCGCGTCAACTTCGACAACCTCACCCCGCTCTATCCGGAGTCGAAGCTGACGCTCGACCCCTATGATCCGACGCAGAAGGACAAGTCGGCGCGGGTGATCGACATCGTCTCGCCGCAGGGCAAGGGCCAGCGCACGCTGATCGTCGCGCCGCCGCGCGTCGGCAAGACGGTGATGCTGCAGAACATCGCCAAGGCGATCACCGACAACCATCCGGAAGTGTTCCTGCTGGTTCTGCTGATCGACGAGCGGCCCGAGGAAGTCACCGACATGCAGCGGTCGGTGAAGGGCGAGGTCGTCTCCTCGACCTTCGACGAACCCGCGACCCGCCACGTCCAGGTCGCCGAGATGGTGATCGAAAAGGCCAAGCGTCTGGTCGAGCACAAGAAGGACGTGGTGATCCTGCTCGACTCGATCACCCGCCTGGGCCGCGCATACAACACCGTCGTGCCGAGCTCGGGCAAGGTGCTGACCGGCGGCGTCGACGCCAATGCGCTCCAGCGCCCGAAGCGCTTCTTCGGCGCGGCGCGAAACATCGAGGAGGGCGGCTCGCTCTCGATCATCGCCACCGCGCTGATCGATACCGGCAGCCGCATGGACGAAGTCATCTTCGAAGAGTTCAAGGGCACCGGCAACTCCGAAATCGTGCTCGACCGCAAGGTGGCGGACAAGCGCATCTTCCCGGCGCTCGACGTCGGCAAGTCGGGCACCCGCAAGGAAGAGCTGCTGGTCGACAAGGCCAAGCTGTCGAAGATGTGGGTGCTGCGCCGCATCCTCATGCAGATGGGCACTATCGACGCGATGGAATTCCTGCTCGACAAGATGAAGGATTCGAAGACCAACGAGGATTTCTTCGACTCGATGAACCAGTAAGGTTCGTTTTCGGGGTTTTTATTCGGCCCGTCGGCTGGTGGATCGCGGCACGCGGTCGCCGGTCGCCGGGCCGAGTGCGTTCGGGGCTTTCCGTCAAAATGTTGCCGCCGCGCTGGGCCGCGGTGGTTCGGGCTAGGCGTTGCTCCCCCTCCGCACTAGGGTTTGGCGATGCTAGACCTTCTCACGCACTTGAGCGTCGCCGTATCGGCGGTACCCGCAGGGCCCGGATCCCCCGCCGAGATCTGGGACCATATCGTCGCGGACTTCAGCAACATCGGCTCGCCCGCGGCGCTGTCGGCGTTTCTGCAGGTGCTGATGATCGACGTCGTCCTCGCTGGCGACAATGCGATCGTCGTGGGGGCGCTCGCCGCCGGTCTGCCGGTCGAGCAGCGCAAGAAGGTCATCCTGATCGGCATCGTCGCGGCACTGGTGCTGCGTATCGCCTTTGCTCTCGTCGTCAGTTGGCTGCTCGGCATCGTGGGGCTGATCTTCGCGGGCGGCGTGCTGCTGCTGTGGGTCGCCTGGAAGATGTGGCGCGAGCTGCGACCGGCTGGCGGACCCGGCTCGCCCGAAATCGAGGGTGACGAGTCCGAGTCGATCCGCCCGGCCAAGAGCTTCGCCGCCGCTGCCTGGGCGGTGGCGATCGCCGACGTGTCGATGAGCCTCGACAATGTGCTCGCGGTGGCGGGTGCCGCGCGCGACCATCCCGGCATCCTCATCATCGGCCTGCTGCTGTCGGTGGCGCTGATGGGAATCGCGGCCAACCTGATCGCCAAGTATATCGAGCGGTATCGCTGGATCGCCTATGTCGGCCTGCTGGTGATCCTCTACGTCGCGGCGAAGATGATCTACGAGGGCGTGACCGACCAGCATGTCGGGCTGCTCCAGCTGTTCGCCTGAGCGAACCGCAGCGGTACGAACGAGGGGGGCGGCCGCGGGGCCGCCCCTTTTCGTTTCAGCCGAGCGCCTCGGCCAGGAACGCCGCGGTCCGCGTGTCCGCGAATTCGGCGGCGGCATCCGAGCGGCGCTTGCCGCGCTCGGTGGCGAAGCCGTGATCCTCGCCCGGATAGTCGTGCAGCGTCACCTTCGGGTGATCGTCGAGCCCGGCATGCATCGCCGCCTGTGTTTCGGGCGACACGAAATGATCGGCGCCGGCGATGTGCAGCATCAGCGGATGGGCGATCGCCTTGGCTTCGTCGACCAGCTCGTCGATGCCGACGCCGTAGTAGCCGACGGTCGCGTCCACGTCGGTGCGCGCGGCGGTGAGATAGGCGAGGCGGCCGCCCAGGCAGAAGCCGATCGCTCCCACCTTGCCGCCCGAGACCAGCGGCCGCGCCGCGCGGATCGTCGCTTCGATATCCTCGATCGCGAGCGCCTGGTCGAACCTGCCCATCAGGTCGAGCCCGCGCTGCATCTCCTCCGGCACGTCGGGGTCGAGAACGATGCCGGGCTCGATCCGCCAGAACAGGTCCGGTGCGAGCGCGAGATAGCCCTGCTCGGCGAGCCGATCGCACTTGCCGCGGATGCCGGCGTTCACGCCGAAGATTTCCTGGATGACGATCACCGCGGCGCGCGGCGTGCCGGCGGGATCTGCGCGATAGGCGGCGAACGAGTCCTTTCCATCGAGCGTGGGAATGGGGTGGCTGGTCATGGCGGCTCCTTGGGTTTGCACGAACGCCTGCGTCCGGCGCATAGCAACAACGCCAGGCAGGCGGGCAGGAGCCCTCAAGCGGAGACAGGCCGATGAAGATCAACGTCGAGGTGGACTGCACGCCGGAAGAGGCGCGCCGCGCGATGGGCTTGCCCGACTTCACGCCGGTGCACGAGCGCTATGTTGCGATGCTGAGCGAGACGATCGAGAAGGGGGCGAGCCCCGAGATGCTCAACGAGCTGATGCGCCACTGGGCGCCGATGGGCGAGGCGGGCATGACCTTCTGGCGCAAGATGTTCGAAAGCGCGGGCCGCTCGGGCTGAGCATGGACACGATCTTCGCCGTCTCGAGCGGCCAGCCCCCGGCGGCCATCGCGGTGCTGCGGGTGAGCGGTCCGCGCGCGCGGGTCACGGCCGAGGCGCTGGCGGGAAGCCTGCCGCCGCCGCGACAGGCGGGGGTGCGTGCGCTGCGCGATCCGGCCGACGGCGCGCTGCTCGATCGCGCGCTGCTGCTGTGGTTTCCGGGGCCTCGCACCGCTACCGGCGAGGACCTGGTCGAGGTCCACCTGCACGGGGGGCGCGCCGTCGTCCGCGCGGTCGAGACATGCCTCGCCGCCCAGCCGGAGCTGCGCCCGGCCGAGGCGGGCGAGTTCACCCGGCGGGCACTCGCCCACGGCCGGCTCGATCTCAGCGAGGCGGAGGGCTTGGGCGACCTGCTGATGGCCGAGACCGAGGCCCAGCGACGCGCGGCGCTCGCCAGCGCCGAAGGCGCGGTGCGGCGGCGGGTGGAACACTGGCAGGCGGCGTTGCTGATGCTGGCGGCGCGGATCGAGGCGATGCTCGACCATGCCGACGAGGACGACGTCGCCGACGATGGCGCGGCGCTCGACGCGATCCTTGCGGAGTGCGGGGCGTTGGGGGGCGAGCTCGACGACATTCTCGCGGCGCCTCCGGTCGAGCGGCTGCGTGATGGTATCCGGGTCGTACTCGCCGGCCCACCCAACAGCGGCAAGTCGACGTTGCTCAATGCGCTCGCCGACCGCGAGGCGGCGATTGTCTCGCCGATCGCCGGTACCACGCGCGACCGGATCGAGGTCGCGGTCGTGCGCAACGGCATCGCCTGGCTGCTTACCGACACGGCGGGATTGGCCGAGGCGACCGACGATCCGATCGAGCGGATCGGCATCGCCCGTGCCGAAGACGCGATGCGCAGCGCCGATCTGCTGCTGTGGCTGGCCGATGCGGCACCGCCGGTGATCGCGGGCGTGCACCTGCTGGCGCTCCATTCGCGCGCCGACCTGCCGGGCCGGGAGCAAACACCTGAAGCGCGCATCTCGGTGTCGGCAGCGACGGGGCAGGGGATGGCATCCTTGTGGGCCGCGATGGAAGAAGCGGCGCGGACGCTGCTGCCGCGGGAGGACGCGCTGGCGCTGAACCGGCGGCAACGCGACCTGCTGCGCGATGCTGCGGGCGCGCTGAGCGATGCTGCGTTGCATCACGATCCGTTGCTTGTCGCGGAGGAACTGCGCCGCGCCCGCACGGCATTCGATCGCATCACCGGTCGCGCCGATGTGGAAGGCGTGCTGGACGCGCTGTTCGGGCGGTTTTGCATCGGCAAGTGAGTGTTCCACGTGGAACGCTTTGACGGGCTGGCGGTAGCGGAGTAGCGCCAACCTATGTCCTTCTTCGATGTGATCGTGGTCGGCGGCGGCCACGCCGGCACCGAAGCCGCCGCTGCGGCCGCGCGCCGTGGTGCGCGTACCGCTCTGCTGAGCTTCGATCTTGCCAAGCTCGGAGCGATGTCGTGCAATCCCGCCATTGGCGGGCTGGGGAAGGGCCATATCGTCCGCGAAGTAGATGCGTTCGACGGGCTGATCGCACGCGCCGCCGATGCAGCCGCGATCCACTATCGCATGCTCAACCGCAGCAAGGGAGCTGCGGTGCAGGGGCCGCGCGTCCAGGCCGATCGCGTGCGGTACGCCGCGGCGATCCAGGCGATGTTGCGGACGCACTCAGGGCTCACCCTCGTCGAGGGCGAGGCCGAGCAGCTGCTGGTGGAACAGGGCTCGGTCGCCGGTTTGCTGCTCGCAGACGGAACGCGACTCGATGCGCGTGCGGTTGTGCTGGCGACCGGCACCTTCCTCGGCGGCCGCATCTTCCGTGGCGAGGACCGGGAAGAGGGCGGCCGGGTTGGCGAGCGCGCGGCGACGGCGATGGGTGTACAGCTGCGCGAACTCGGGCTGCCGATGGCGCGACTCAAGACCGGGACGCCGCCGCGGCTCGACGGCCGGACGATCGACTGGGCGGCGCTCGACGAGCAGCCGTCCGACAGCGACCCGTGGACCATGTCGCCGATGAGTGAAGGCCGGGGGCTGCCGCAGCTGTTTTGCGCGGTGACCCGAACGACCGAAGCGACCCACGCGATCATTCGCGGGGGGCTGGATCGGTCGCCGCTGTTCAGCGGCGCGATCGGTGCGCCAGGACCGCGCTATTGCCCGTCGATCGAGGATAAGGTCCATCGCTTCGGCGACCGCGACGGGCACCAGATCTTCCTGGAGCCGGAGGGGCTCGACACGCCGCTGGTCTACCCGAACGGCATCTCCACCTCGCTGCCGGTCGACGTGCAGGACGCGATGATCCGCAGCATCCCCGGCTTGGAGCGGACGCGGATCGTCACCCCCGGCTATGCGGTGGAGTACGACCATATCGATCCGCGCGCGCTCGATCCGCGGCTGGCGCTCGGCGCGATTCCGGGGCTGTTCTGCGCCGGCCAGATCAACGGGACGACGGGCTATGAGGAGGCGGCGGGGCAGGGGCTGGTCGCTGGCGCCAACGCCGCCGCCCACGCCTGCGACGTCGCGCCGCTGATCCTCGATCGCGCCTCCAGCTACCTCGGCGTGATGGTCGACGACCTCGTGCTGCAAGGGGTGAGCGAGCCGTACCGCATGCTCACCGCCCGCGCGGAGTACCGGCTGACGTTGCGCGCCGACAACGCGCAGACTCGGCTGACCGCGATCGCCGACGCGGCCGGACTGTTGGGCAAGGAACGCCAAGCGTGGAATGCTGCGCGCGCGCAGGCACGCGCCGATCTCAACCAGCGGTTCGACATGCGGCTGTCCGTCACCACAGTTGCGGCACGTGGCGGTCAGGTCGCACAGGACGGGGCGGTGCGCAGCGTCCGGGAATGGCTGCGCTTCCCCGGTGTCGCGTTGGACCAGTTGCTGCCCGACGCTTCCGAAACGATCGACCCGGCGCTGCTCGCCGAGGCGGTCGAGGACGCGCGCTACGCACCCTATATCGAGCGACAGCAGCTCGAGCTCGCCGAGATGCGTGCCAACGATCACATCCGTTTGGCCGAAGACTTCGCCTATGCGGCGGTGCCGGGTCTTTCTGCTGAAATGGTGCAGCGGCTCAGCAGCGCCCGACCGACCACGCTCGGCGCGGCGTCGCGCGTCCGCGGCGTTACCCCGGCGGCGCTTGCCGCGGTGCTGGTCCATGCCCGAAAGGCGGCGGCATGACCGAAGACGAAGCCCGGGGCTGGTTCGCCGATCGCTACGACGCGCAGCGCGTCGAGCGGGTTGAGCGCTTTCTTGACCTCGTCCGCAAGGAGAGTGCCCAGCAGAATGTCGTCGCAGCATCGACGTTGCCGCACCTTTGGTTTCGGCATGCGCTCGACTCCGGACAACTGGTCGAGCTGGCCGACAATCGTACCGGGAGTTGGATCGACATCGGCACCGGCGGCGGATTCCCGGGCATGGTCGTAGCGATCCTGCGCGACGCGCCGACGATCCTGGTCGAGCCGCGCCAGAAGCGGGCAAGCTTCCTGCGTGCCGCCGCCGACGCGCTCGGACTGCGCAATGTCACGGTGGAGCAGAAGCGGGTGGAGACCGTCCGCAGCACGGCGCCCGCGGCGATTGTCAGTGCCCGCGCGGTGGCGGCGCTGCCGGCCCTGTTCGCGGGCGCCGGTCATCTCGCCACCCGAGACACGCTCTGGCTGCTGCCAAAGGGCCGATCTGCACGATCCGAGGTGGAAGCCTTAACCGGTTCATGGCAGGGTGTGTTTCACGTGGAACACAGCCTCACCGATCCGGAATCGCTCATCGTGGTCGCACGCGGGATTGCCCCAGCATGATCTGCATCACCATCGCCAACCAGAAGGGCGGCGTCGGAAAGACGACGACGGCGATCAACGTCGGCACGGCGCTCGCGGCGACCGGGCTGCGCGTGCTGCTGCTCGATCTCGATCCGCAAGGTAACGCCTCCACCGGACTGGGCATAGGCCGCAACGATCGCGAGCGCTCGACCTACGACCTGCTGCTCGGCGATACGACGTTGCAGGAAGCCGCGATTCCGACCCAGGTGCCGCGGCTCGACATCGTTCCGGCCACCGTCGACCTGTCGGGAGCCGAGATCGAGCTGATCGAATTCGACGCGCGCACCCATCGCCTGGACCGCGCGATCCAACGGGATGGCGATCGCTGGGACGTGATTCTGGTCGACTGTCCGCCGTCGCTGGGGCTGCTCACCATCAACGCGATGGTCGCCGCACATGCGCTGCTGGTGCCGCTGCAATGCGAGTTCTTCGCGCTGGAGGGGCTCAGCCAGCTGCTCACCACCGTCGAGCAGATCCGCGGCCGCTTCAATCCGGGCTTGTCGATCCTTGGCGTGGTGCTGACCATGTACGATCGCCGCAATCGCCTGACCGACCAGGTGGCGGACGATGTCCGCTCCGTGCTCGGGCGGGTGGTGTTCGACACGGTGATCCCGCGTAACGTTCGGCTGTCGGAAGCCCCCAGCCACGGAATGCCGGCGCTGATCTACGACCATCGCTGCGCCGGGTCCGAAGCCTATATCGCCCTGGCACGCGAAGTGATCGGACGCCTGCCCCAGCTTGCGGAGGCCGCATGACCGATACGCCCGCTCCTGCGCGCAAGCCGCGCCCCGGTCTCGGCCGAGGTCTGAGTTCGCTGCTGGGCGACAGCGCGCGGGAGGCGCCGGTCTCCGGCAGCGAGCGCCAGCCCAGCGGCGTACGGCTGCTGCCGGTCACCGCGATGGCGCCGCATCCGGGACAGCCGCGCCGCCACTTCGACGAAGCGGCACTCGACGACCTCGCCGCTTCGATCGCGGCACGCGGTCTGATCCAGCCGATCGTCGTCCGGCCGCACGGCAAGGAATATCAGATCGTCGCCGGCGAACGTCGGTGGCGGGCGGCGCAGCGGGCGCGGCTGCACGAGGTGCCGGTGCTGGTCCGCGACCTCGACGACGCCGAGACCATGGAAATCGCGCTGGTGGAGAACATCCAGCGCCAGGACCTCAATGCGATCGAAGAGGCGGACGCCTATCGCAAGCTGATCGACGAGTTCGGCCATACCCAGGACGCGCTTGCCAAGCTGGTGCACAAGTCGCGCAGTCACATCGCCAACCTGCTGCGGCTGCTCGACCTGCCCGGCGGAGTGCAGCAGATGGTCGTCACCCAGCAGATCAGCATGGGCCACGCCCGGGCGATCCTGGGCGCACCCGATCCGGAAGCGGCGGCCGAGCGCGTCGTCGCCAAAGGACTGTCGGTGCGCGACACCGAGCGGCTGGTACGCGACACCAAGCCGCAGCCGGTCGGCGCCGGGCAGGGAGGACGCAGCGGTCGTAGCGGGGGCGGGGCGTCCAGCAGCGACGCCGACATTCTCGCGCTCGAACAGCAGCTGGGGGATGCGCTCGGCCTCAACGTCCGCATCGCGCATGGCGACAAGGGCGGAACGCTGACGATCAGCTATTCGACGCTCGATCAGCTCGACATGGTGTGTCAGCGGCTGAGCGGAGACGTGATTTAGGCACTGTCATCCTCACGGAAGCCAGGATCCAGTGCCGCAGCGCGCACGATCGCCGGCGTAGCGTGAATGGATGCCAGCCTCCGCTGGCATGACGAGCAAGGTGGGGTGGTTTACGAGCGCCTAGAGTTGGTGCCCGGTGCGGTCGCGCTTGGTCGCGAGATAGCGCTCGTTGTGCGGATTGGGCGGCAGCGCGTGGCGTACGCGCTCGACGATGGTCACGCCGGCCGCCTCCAGCGCCGCGACCTTGGCGGGATTGTTGGTCAGCAGCCGGATAGCGCGCTGGCCGAGCAGGTCGAGCATCCTCCCTGCGGTGCGGAAATCGCGCGCGTCGATCGCAAAACCCAGACGGGTGTTCGCATCGACCGTGTCGAATCCCTGGTCCTGCAGCGCATAGGCGCGCAGCTTGTTGACCAGCCCGATGCCGCGGCCTTCCTGGCGCAGATAGAGCAGGATTCCCCAGCCACTCTCCGCAATCGCGGCGATCGCGGCGTCGAGCTGCGGCCCGCAGTCGCATTTGAGGCTGCCCAGCGCGTCGCCGGTAAGACACTCGCTGTGGAGCCGCACCAGCGGCGGGCGGCCGTTGGGGGCGCCGATCAGCAGCGCGATGTGCTCGCCCGGTGATTCCGGGGTGCGGAAGGCGACGATCTCGGCGGTTTCCGCACCCGCCACCGGCAGGCGCGCGCGCGTCGCGATCGCCAGCCGGGCCGGGTCCTCGTGCGCATCGACGTCGGCCGGTGTGATCGACTCGGCGGCGCCGCCGTCTCCTTCGCGGACGAAGAAGGCGGGGAGTACGCCGGCGAGCCGCGCGAGGCGCAGCGCGGCGGCGGCCGCATCGGGCGCCGAAAGCGGCACGGCGCGATACGGGCCCTTGAGCGGCGTCGCGAGATCGAGCTGCGGATCGCCGAGCGCGGTGGCGGCGGCGAAATCGAGCCACGGCGCGCGCTCGACCAGCATCGGCGCATCGGGCACCGCCGCGTCGCGCTGGTTGGCGAGCTTGAGTGTCGCCGCCCGCCCGGCCGACAGCAGCACCGCCGCGGCTTCCTCGGCATCGAACGCCGCCAATCGCAGCGGGTCCGCCGTCTCGACCGCGAGCAGAGTCAGCGCGGCCTCGGCACCGGCGATGGTGATCGGCCAGCCGCGGCGCAGCGCATCGATGGCGCGGGCGACCGCACGCGGGCCGGTCACAGGTCGAACTCGGTCAGGATCGGGATATGGTCGGAGGGTTTGAGCCAGCTGCGGCAATGTTCGAACACCGAGTGGCGGGTCGCCTTCGCCGCGACGTCGCGGCTCGCCCACATATGGTCGAGCCGGCGGCCGCGGTCCGACGCCGCCCAGTCCTTTGCGCGATAGCTCCACCAGGTGAACAGCCGCTCGGGTGCCGGTGCGAAGTGGCGGCCGAGATCGACCCAGTCGTTCGCCGCCTGCAGCCGCGCCAGCGCCTCGACCTCGACGGGCGTGTGGCTGACCACGTCGAGCAGCGCCTTGTGGCTCCACACGTCGCTTTCGAGCGGGGCGACGTTGAAGTCGCCGACCAGCAGCATCGGGATGTCCGACAATCCTTCCGACCAGCGCGTCATGCGCTCGAGGAAGTCCAGCTTCTGCCCGAACTTGGGGTTCACCTCGCGATCGGGCACGTCGCCGCCGGCGGGAATGTAGACGTTCTCGATCCTAAGGCCGTTTTCCAGCCGCACGCCGATGTGGCGCGCCTCGCCATTCGCCTGCCAGTCGAGCCGGTCGTCTTCCGCCAGCGGCACTTTGCTGAGGATCGCGACGCCGTGGTGCATGCGCTGGCCGTTGATGGCGATGTGGGTATAGCCGAGCGCGCGCAGCGGCGCGTGCGGGAAGTCCTCGTTCACCACCTTGGTCTCCTGGAGACACAAGACGTCGGGGGCGATTTCGCGCAGGAACCGTTCGACGATTTCCATCCGGAACCGGACCGAGTTGATGTTCCACGAAGCGACGGAGAGACTAGGCATCGCTGGCGATGTAGCGAGGGGCGGGGGGCGGCGCCAGACCATCGCCGGCAGCATCGCGGATATGGAAAGGCCCTCGTTCCGGGGGCATGGAACGAGGGCCGACCTAGCGTTCGTCACGCAGGCAGGAATTGAGAACCCGGGCAACAGGGGGGAAAATCCCGGACGCGCCCCAACTCCGCAACACCGTCTCTAGAGCGGCGATCCTGTCGCCAGAATGAATGGGGCGAGCAGAAACTGTTCAGGTAACCTTTCGCCGCATTGCCGCGGAACATATTGCACCGCGATAGAGCGTTGGCGTCGCGCAGCGTGCGGCAAGGCACGCGGGAAGCGGACGGTGCCGCTTCCCTGCCGTACTCAGCGCCGGTTCTGCGTCCGCCGCGGTTCGTTGAAGCGGAAGGCGTTGTCGGCGACCGACACGTTGAACCGCTGGTTCGACAGGCGGATCGTCGTGCGGTTGTTCTGCGCGTCCAACGCCACCCAGCCCTGCAGCATCAGTCCGGCCGGTGCCGAGGCGTTGCGCGCGAAGATGAGCGTGATCCGGCCATATTCGGGATGCTTGGGATCATAGGCCTCGACGCTGACCACGCGAGGGTCGCCCTCCGGCAGCACGCGGGCGTAGCGCGACGCATCTTTCGAGGGATCGAGCAGGATGCCCAGCGGCGAGTTGCCGATCGGCCAACGCTGCTTCTGTCCGACTTGATAGTCCAGGAAATACAAAGACTTGCCGTCCGATACGACCAGGATCGGCACGCCCTTCTCGTACTGGAAGCGGATCCGGCCCGGCTTCTTGAGCGTCAGCTTGCCGGTCAGCACCTTGCCGGTGCGATCGGTCTGGGTGAAGTCGGCCGTCATCGTATTGGTCTGCGCCAGGTGCTGCTGCACCGTGGCGAGCGTGACGGGCGCCTGCGCGTGCAGCGCGACGGGAGCCGCAAGCGCGATCGCGGCGGCGGGGGCGAGAAGGCGAATGGGGCGTCTCCAGATCATCGCAACGGGATAGGCGGGGCGGATTGAACGCGTCGTGAACCCGGCGGTTTCCCGGCGTTCAGCCGAGGCCGCGCTGCCGTGCCGTTCAGCTCAGCGGCCGCCCGTCGGGATCCATCAGCACTTCGCGGCGGCCGACATGGTCGGGGCGCGAGACGAGCCCGTCCTTCTCCATCCGCTCGATGAGCCGCGCCGCCGAGTTGTAGCCGACGCGCAGCTGGCGCTGGAGCCAGGACGTCGACGCCTTCTGGCTCTCGGCGACCAGCTGGCACGCCTTGCGGTAGAGCTGGTCCTCGGGGCTGTCGTCGCCGGTCGGCGCGCCGTCCAGGCTGAAGCCGCCGTCCTCGCCGGGATCGTTGGTGACCGCGTCGATGTAATCGGGCTCGCCCTGCGCGCGCCAGAAGTCGGCGACCGACTGCACCTCGTCGTCGGACACGAACGGGCCGTGGACGCGCGCCAGCTGCTTGCCGCCGGGCATGTAGAGCATGTCGCCGCGGCCCAGCAGCTGCTCGGCGCCCTGTTCGCCCAGGATGGTACGCGAATCGATCTTGGACGTGACGTGGAAGGAGATTCGGGTCGGCAAGTTCGCCTTGATGACGCCGGTGATGACGTCGACCGACGGGCGCTGCGTCGCCATGATGAGGTGGATGCCGGCGGCGCGCGCCTTTTGCGCCAGCCGCTGGATCAGGAATTCCACTTCCTTGCCGGCGGTCATCATCAGGTCGGCGAGCTCGTCGACGATCACGACGATCTGCGGCAGCGGCTGCAGGTCGAGAGTCTCCTCCTCGTATACCGGCTGGCCGGTCTCGGGGTGGTAGCCGGTCTGCACCTTGCGGCCGAGCTTCTGGCCCTTAGCCTTGGCAGCGCGGACCTTTTCGTTGAACGAGCCCAGCGAGCGGACGTTGACCGACGCCATCATGCGATAGCGGTCCTCCATCGTCTCCACCGCCCATTTGAGGGCGCGCACCGCCTTGGGCGGATCGGTCACCACGTCGGCGAGCAGGTGGGGGATGCCCTTGTACATGCTGAGTTCCAGCATCTTCGGGTCGATCATGATCATGCGGCACTGATTCGGCGTCAGCCGGTAGAGCAGCGACAGGATCATGCAATTCAGGCCCACCGACTTGCCCGAACCGGTGGTGCCGGCGACCAGCAGGTGCGGCATCGGCGCCAGGTCTGCGACGACCGGATCGCCGGCGATGTTCTTGCCCAGCACGATCGGCAGCTGCGCATTCTGGTCGGCGAAGCTCTGGCTCGCCATCAGCTCGTGCAGGTTCACCGTCTCGCGCCGCTGGTTGGGCAGCTCGATGCCGATCACGGTGCGGCCGGGGATGGTCGCGACGCGCGCGGAGATCGCCGACATGTTGCGGGCGATGTCGTCGGCAAGCTGGATGACTCGGCTCGCCTTGATGCCGGGGGCGGGCTCCAGCTCGTACATGGTGACGACGGGGCCGGGCGAGACCTTCACGATCGCACCCTTGACGTTGAAGTCGTCGAGCACGCTTTCGAGGAGGCGCGCGTTGCGCTCCAGCGCCGCCTTGTCGACCGACGGACCGCTGTTGGGGGGCGGCGGCGCGAGCAGGTCGAGCGTCGGCAGGTCGAAATTGTCGCGCAGGTCGAGCGACTGCTGCGCCGGCTTGGGCTGGTTCGCGGGGGACGGCGGCGCGCTGCGATCCTCGATCGTCGGCGGCGGACGGCGCTCGGGCTCGGCGAGCTTGCGCGGCTTGGGGTCGAACGGCAGGTCGTCGGCGTCGTCGGGATCGATCGCGACGCGGCGGTTGCCCGGCACCGGCGCCGCATCGAGGAGATCCTCTTCGTCGTCGATACCGTCCGCCGACCCGGCGCGGCGCGGCAGCCGCAGGCCGCCCGCCGGCAGGGAGATCGTCATGCCGCGACCCCACAGCACCACGCCGGCGATGCCGACCAGTGCGCCGACGACGCGCTGGGTCCACAGCACGGCGACGGCATCGGGAATCATCCGGATCAACCCCTGGAGGAGCGACGCGAGCGACCAGCCGACGATACCGCCCCAGCCGCCCGGCAGCGTCGTCACCGCCTCGTGGGACACGAAGGACAGCGCGGTCCCCATCAGCGCGACGCCGATCGTGCAGTCGCGCAGCATCGCGCCCCAGCGGCCGACCGGCACGTCGCGCCACAGCCGCACCGCGAAGACGAGCCCGAGCGGCAGCAACAGCCCCACCGCGACCCCGAACACCGCCAGCAGCAGGTCGGCGACATAGGCGCCGGGCGCGCCCAGCCGGTTGTCGATCATGGCGCCCGCGGCGGTGTTCAGCGACGGATCGCCCGGATGATAGGTGATCAGCGCCACCGCCAGCAGCAGCATCAGCAGGAACAGCGCCACCGCGCCCAGCATCGCGCCGCTGCGTACCGCCCCCGCGCGCATCGCGTCGCGCCACACCATCGGTTGCGCCTGGCTGGCCATGACCTTCTTCCCGCTTAAAAACTTCGAAAAATGCAAGCGGATGCATCGCGCGCGCCGACTCCGCCGTCAAGGCGAAGGCATTCGGTCCAGCCCTTTGCGCGGGCGCCGTTCCGCACTACACCGGCGGCCATGCAGCAAGCGGACGTCCTCATCCTCGGCGGCGGACTGGTGGGCAGCACGCTCGCCGTCGCGCTCGCCGCCCACGGCCTCAGCACGATCGTGATCGATCCCGCCGACCCGGCGGTGACCCTCGCGCCCGGCTTCGACGGGCGGGCATCCGCGATCGCGAGCGCCAGCCATCGCATGTTCGAGGCGTTGGGCATCGTCGACCGGCTGGCCGGACAAGGCTGCCCGATCCGCGCGATCCGCGCCACCGACGGACTGGCGCCGGGCGGGCTGGACTTCGTGCCGGAGGCCGACGCGCCACCGCTGGGCGTCATGTACGAGAACAAGGCGATTCGCCGTGCACTGCTCGAAGCGGCGGAGGAGGCGCCGACCGTCGACCTGCGGATGCGCACCCGCGCGGTGTCCGTCGATCGCGGCCCGAACGGCGTGACGGTGGTGACGGACAAGGGCGACACGCTGACCGCGCCGCTGCTGATCGCCGCCGAAGGGCGCAACTCGCCGACGCGCGAGGCCGCGCGGATCCGCATCGCGCGCTGGCGCTACGATCATGTCGCGATGATCGCGACGCTCAACCACGAGCACCCCCACGAAAACGTCGCCTACGAAATCTTCTATCCGGCAGGGCCCTTCGCGATCCTGCCGATGAACGACGATGCCAACGGCCATCGCTCGGCGATCGTCTGGACGGTCGATGCCAAGGATGCGCCGGGGCTGCTCAAGCTGTCCGACCGCGGCTGGCTGGCCGAGGCGTCGAAGCGGATGGGCGGCTTCCTGGGCGAGCTCGGGCCCTTGTCGACGCGGTCGAGCTACCCGCTCGGCTTCCACCATGCCGCGACGATCACCGCGGACCGGCTCGCGCTGGTCGGCGATTCGGCCCACGGCATCCACCCGATTGCCGGCCAGGGGCTCAACCTGGGGCTGCGCGACGTCGCGGCGCTGGTCGAGGTGCTCGTCGAGGGCAAGCGGCTCGGCATGGACCTGGGCGACCCGCACCTGCTCAAGCGCTACGGCCGCTGGCGCGGGCTCGACACGCTGGCGGTGGCGACCGCGACCGACGGGCTCACCCGGCTGTTCGGCATCCCCGGCAAGACCGCCAGCGCGGTGCGCCGGTTCGGCCTCTCTGCGGTCGACCGGATCCCGCCGCTCAAGGCGCGCTTCATGGCCGAGGCGCGCGGCGAGACCGGCCAGCTGCCCAAGCTGCTCCAGGGCGAACTGGCGTAAAACGCCGTGCTCCTGCGCAGGCAGGAGCACGGATAGCGTCCTCGCGACGCTAGCGCTCCGCCACGTCCTGCCGCTCCGCCTCGACCCCCGCGGCGCGAGGGCGGGTCATGATGAAGCTGCCGTTCCAGGCGCCGGGCACCTGCCATTCGCCGACGATCTCATCGCCCTCGGCATTCACCTGGCCGCGATATTCGACGATGTCGTAGGAGTCGCTCGCCGGCGCGTAGAATTTGGTGAACCGTACCGAGCGCCCGTCGCGCGTCCCGTCGATCGCGGCACGAAGGTGCCGGCCGACGACCTCGATCGTGTCGATCTCCTCGATCGTGCCGCCCAGCCGCCCGTCCGAATCGGTGACCGTCGCGCGAAAGCTCGCGGCGGGCAGGTCCTCGGGATAGTTGAAGATGCCGAGCCATACGCCGCTCAGCGCGAGATCGCTCATGCGTTGAGCCGGCGCGCTTCCTCGACCAGCATCACCGGCACGCCGTCGCGCACGGGATAGGCGAGCCCCGCCGCCTCCGACACCAACTCCTGCGCGGCCTCGTCCCAGCGTAGCGGGGTGCGGGTCACCGGGCACACCAGGATCGACAGCAGCCAGAGATCGATCGGTCGGGTCATTGCAGCGTGCCTCCTTCCTCGTCGCCGTGCCGGCTGA
Source organism: Sphingomonas mangrovi (assembly GCF_047975845.1). Taxonomy (NCBI): domain Bacteria; kingdom Pseudomonadati; phylum Pseudomonadota; class Alphaproteobacteria; order Sphingomonadales; family Sphingomonadaceae; genus Sphingomonas; species Sphingomonas mangrovi. The sequence goes on from NZ_JBIUCZ010000015.1 coordinate 53,464, forward strand.
AGAACTGCATCAGCTGTACGATCAGCTCGGCGCGGGCCGACAATGTCTCCGCCTCCAGCAGCGCCTGTTTGGAGGCCGGATCGAACGGCGCGATCTGCGCGACGCCGTTGACCAGCGTCTCGTCGTCGAGCCGCGCGACCGACTCCCAGTCGACCGAATAGCCCTGCACCTCGGCGAAGCGCCGCGATTCCATCTCCAGCGACGCGCGTTCCGCCATCGCGAGCGTCGCGGCGGGCGCGTTCTCGAGCAGCTCGGCCTCGACCTGGCGAAACGGCGTCGCCACGTCGAGCTCGCGCAGCACCCGGAAACGGGCCAACCCTTCCAGCACGATGTCGTAGCGGCCGTCGGGCAGCGCCTCGACGTCGATGATCTGGCCGATGCAGCCCATGCCGAACAGCGCCGGACGATCGCCTTCCCCGCGCGGCTGGATCATGCCGATCCGGCGGTCGCGGGCGAGTGCGTCCGACACCATCGCCCGGTAGCGCGGCTCGAAAACGTGCAGCGGCAGGTGCATGCCCGGAAACAGCAGCGCGCCCGACAGCGGAAAGATCGAGACGCGGCTCGCCATGCGGTCAGCCGAACAGGACGGCGGAGAGCTTGCGGCGCTGGGCCGACACCCACGGATCTTCCAGCCCGACCGCTTCGAACAGCTTGAGCAGCTGCTGGCGTGCGGCGCCGTCGTTCCACTCGCGATCGGCGGCGACGATCGACAGCAGCGTCGCCGCGGCCGCATCGCGGTCGCCTGTCGCCATCTGCCCGCCCGCAAGGCGGAAGCGCGCGTCGAGATCGTCCGGGTTGGCCGCAACCTCGGCAGCGAGGCCAGCGAGATCGTCGACCGGCTGCGCCTCGCGCGCCAGCGCTAGCGAGGCGCGGGCGCGTTCGATGTCCGGATTCTTCGCGGCTTCGGGCGGCAGCGCCGCGATCGCCGCCTCGGCGTCCTCGTCGCGGCCGAGCAGCATCAGCGCGCGGACGCGGCCGACGGCGACACCGGCGTGATCGGGGGCGATCTCGGCGACCTGGTCGAAGATGGACAGCGCGCGCTCGGCATCGCCGCCGGCGAGCACGTCCTCGCCCATCTGCACCAGCGGCGCGATGTCGGCGGCGGGATCGGCGTCTGCGGCCCCGGGCTCGACCGGCAGCTGCGCCAGGATCTGGTCGAGCGTGCTCTTGAGCTGCCCTTCGGTGCGCGCCTGGGTCAGGTCGGCGACCAGCTGCCCCTGGAACATCGCATAGACGGTGGGGATCGACCGCACCTGGAATTGCGAGGCGATGAACTGGTTCTTGTCGGTGTCGACCTTGGCCAGCACCACGCCCTTGTCGGCATAGGCGGCGGCGACCTTTTCCAGCACCGGCGCCAGCGCCTTGCACGGGCCGCACCATTCCGCCCAGAAATCGATGATCACCAGCTTGGTCATCGACGGTTCGACGACGTCGCGGCGGAAGGCTTCCACGGCCTCCTTCTCGGCGGCGGACAGTCCTAGCGTGGCCAAGGCGGGCTCCTGTTGCGATTGCGCTGTGCGTTGGGCGCCTATGTGGGCGCTGGGATGCGGCAGGCCAAGTCTTTTCGAAAATGTGCAACAAGCCGCTTGCCGGACCCGAAACTCGCTGCTAATGCCCGCCACCTCGCCGGGACACACCGGCGAAACGCCAGAGAGCGGGCGTAGCTCAGGGGTAGAGCACAACCTTGCCAAGGTTGGGGTCGAGGGTTCGAATCCCTTCGCCCGCTCCAGTCGCCGGGATGATTTGGCGACGCCAGATCATCCTTCCATCGGCGACATCGGCCGGCGCCGCACAGCGGCGACCGACGACGTGGCTCCGCCACGGAGCTCACCAAACTTCTCCAATATCAATCGACTTGCACCCCGCTGCACCCGCGTCCTAGCTGCGCGCAAGCGATACGGGAGAGCGGCATGACGGACGTGCGGGTCGGGATCGGCGGCTGGAGCTTTCCGCCGTGGCGCGGCACCTTCTACCCGGAGGGGCTGGCGCAGAAGCGCGAGTTGGAATTCGCGTCGCGTGCGGTGACCGCGATCGAGATCAACGCCACCTACCACGGCAGCCAGAAGCCGGCGAGCTTCGCCAACTGGGCCAAGACGGCGCCGGAGGACTTCGTGTTCGCCGTGAAAGGCTCGCGCTACGTCACGAATCGCAAGGTGCTGCGCGAGGCGGGCGAATCGGTTCAGCGCTTCCTCGATCAGGGGCTCGTCGAACTGGGTGACAAGCTCGGTCCGATCCTGTGGCAGTTCATGGCGACCAAGAAGTTCGAGCCCGAGGATTTCGCCGCCTTCCTGCGGCTGCTGCCAGCCAAGCACGATGGAATCGCGCTGCGCCATGCGGTGCAGGTCCGCCACGAAAGCTTCGCTGTGCCCGAGTTCGTCGCCCTGGCGCGCGACGCGGGGGTGGCGATCGTGTTCGCCGATTCGGCACGCTATCCGGCGATCGCCGACGTCACTGCCGACTTCGTCTATGCGCGGCTGGAGGCGGCCGAGGAAGCCGAGCCGCAGGGCTATGCCCCCGCCGCGCTCGATCGCTGGGCGGAGGCCGCGAAGACCTGGGCCGCAGGCAGCGTGCCCGAGGGGCTGCCCTATGTCGACGCGACGCCGCCGCCGCGGGTGCCGCGCGAGACCTTCGTCTTCTGCATCAACGGCGCCAAGGTCCGTGCACCCGCCGCAGCACAGGCGCTGATCGCCCGCCTCGGCTGAGCGGGCTTGCGTCGGGCGGGGCGGTTGCGGCAAGCGGGGAACGCCTCCCCCGGACCCGAGCCCCGTCAGGGGTGTAGCGATGCATGGAGGCACTAGCATGAACGACCGGATCGAACGCGCGGGGCTGCAGGTCGCGGCGCCGCTGGCGCAGCTGATCGAGGAGCGGGTGCTGCCGGGAACGGGGCTCGATCCCGATGCCTTCTGGACGAGAACGGCCGCGATCTTCGCGGCGCTGGCGCCCGAGAATCGCGCGCTGCTCGCCCGGCGCGACACGCTCCAGCAGGCGATCGACGGCTGGCACGATGCGCATCCGGCGCCGATCGACCCGGCGGCCTATCGCGGCTTTCTCGGATCGATCGGCTATCTGGTGCCGCCGCCGGCGCCTTTCACCATCGATCCGGGCGCGGTCGACGACGAGGTGGCGCGGATCGCGGGGCCGCAGCTGGTGGTGCCGGTGCTCAACGCGCGCTTCCTGCTCAACGCCGCCAATGCGCGCTGGGGCAGCCTCTACGATGCGCTCTACGGCACCGATGCGCTGCCCGGGACGCCGGCGGGGCCAGGCTATGATCCGGAGCGCGGCGCGGCGGCGATCGCCTGGGGTCGCGACTTCCTCGACCGCGCGCTGCCGCTCGCCCAAGGCAGCTGGCGCGACGCGCGCTGGCCGGTGACGCTCGCCGACCCAGGGCAATGGGTCGGCAGCCGCGGCGAGTCGCAGCTCTACCGCCACCACGGGCTGCACATCGAGCTGGTGGTCGATGCGGACCACCCGATCGGGCGCGACGATCCGCTCAATCTCGCCGACATCCTGCTCGAATCGGCACTCACCACCATCGTCGACCTAGAGGATTCGGTGGCGGCCGTGGATGCCGAGGACAAGGTCGCGGCCTATGCCAACTGGCTGGGGCTGATGCAGGGAACGCTGGAGGCGCGCTTCGACAAGGGCGGCGAGCGTGTGACCCGGCGCATGGCCGAGGACCGCCGCTACCGCGACGGCGACGGCTGCGAGACCATCCTGCCCGGCCGTGCGCTGCTGTTCGTGCGCAATGTCGGCCATCTCATGACCACGCCGGCGGTGCTGCTGCCCGACGGCTCGCAAGCGCCAGAAGGAATCCTAGACGCGATTGTCACCAGCCTGATCGGGCTGCACGATTTGAAAGGCTTGGGGACCCTACGCAACAGCCGCGCCGGCGCGATCTACATCGTGAAGCCCAAGATGCACGGGCCGGAGGAAGTCGCCTTCACCGAGCGGCTGTTCGCGGCGGTGGAGGATCTGCTCGGCCTGGCGCGCAACACGATCAAGCTGGGAGTGATGGACGAGGAGCGGCGCACCTCGGCCAATCTGGCGGCGTGCATCCATGCGGTGAAGGACCGCATCGTGTTCATCAACACCGGCTTCCTCGACCGCACCGGCGACGAGCTGCACACGTCGATGCGGGCAGGCGCGATGGTGCGCAAGGGCGCGATGAAGGCGCAGCCGTGGATCGGGGCCTATGAAGATCGCAACGTCCAGATCGGGCTCGCCTGCGGCTTTTCCGGGCGCGCGCAGATCGGCAAAGGGATGTGGGCGGCGCCCGACCGCATGGCGGCGATGCTGGCGGAGAAGGGCGCGCATCCCGCAAGCGGCGCCACCACCGCCTGGGTGCCGTCGCCGACCGCGGCGACGCTGCACGCGACGCACTATCACGCCGTCGACGTCTTCGCCCGCCACGCCGCGCAGGCCGACGAGCCGGTGGCGTTGCTCGACGCGCTGCTCACCGTACCGGTCGCGCAAGGAGACTGGTCGCGCGAGGAGATCCGGGCGGAGATTGACACCAATGCCCAGGGGATCCTCGGCTATGTCGTGCGCTGGATCGATCAGGGGGTCGGCTGTTCGAAGGTGCCCGATCTGGCCGACGTGGGGCTGATGGAGGACCGCGCGACGCTGCGGATCTCGTCGCAGCACCTCGCCAACTGGCTGCTGCACGGCGTCGTCACGCGCGAGGAGGTGGAGGCGTCGCTGCGGCGGATGGCGGCAAAGGTCGACGCGCAGAATGCGGGCGATCCGCACTACCGGCCGATGGCGGAACGCGAGGCGGAGAGCCTGGCGTTCCAGGCGGCGCGCGCGCTGGTGTTCGAGGGGGTGGACCAGCCCAACGGCTATACCGAGCCGCTGCTCCACGCCTATCGCGCCCGCGCCAAGCAGGAGCGACGCTGATGCCGCTCTACGCGCTCGACGGGGTGGCGCCGCAGCTGCCGGCGGACGGTTCGGCCTGGGTCGCGCCTTCGGCCGATCTGATCGGCGACGTGCGGCTGGGACGCGACGCGAGCATCTGGTTCGGGGCGGTGATCCGCGCCGACAACACGCCGATCCGGGGCGGCGATCGCACCAACATCCAGGACGGCGCGATGCTCCACTCCGACGTCGGCAGCCCGCTGACGGTGGGCGCAGGGGTGACGGTGGGGCACCACGCCATCCTTCATGGCTGCACGGTCGAGGACGGCGCGCTGATCGGCATGGGTGCGACCGTGCTCAACGGTGCGGTGATCGGCGCCGGATCGCTGGTGGGGGCAGGGGCGCTGGTGACCGAAGGCAAGGTGTTCCCGCCCGGAAGCCTGATCGTCGGCAGCCCGGCGCGGGTGGTGCGCAGCCTCGACGAGAAGGCGCTCGCGGGGTTGCGCGCGTCAGCGGACGGCTATGTCGAACGCCAGCGGCGGTTCGCGCAGGAGCTGGTGCGGGTTGGGTAGCCCTTTCGATACGGGCTTTCGGCAAGCGCGAACCCATTCGAGACGAATGGAGAGGAGGGGCTAAACCCCGCCTTCTTCGTCATCCTGACGGAAGTCAGGATCCATTGACGCACCGGTCAAGAGTCGCGGAAGTCGCGTGTCTAGATGCTGACTTCCGTCAGCATGACGGGTAACTCGCTACCCGCTGCGCTTCGGGCTCGGCGTGTCCGCGGCCATGCGTTCGCCGTCGATCACGATCGGGCTCGCGACGCCGGGAATGCCGCCGGGATCGATCCGCATCCCGCGCGCGACGACCTGCGGGTCGGCGAAGGTCTCCGCGACGCTGTTGATCGGGCCGGCGGGAATCCCGGCGGCCTCCAGCGCCTCGTAGAGCGCCGCCTTGCGCCAGCGGCGGATCGCTGCCGCCAGCATCGGCAGCAGCCGCACTCGCCCGGCGACGCGCCCGGCGTTCGTGGCGAAGTCCGGGTCGACGGCGAGCCCGACCACCTCGCACAGCCGGCGGAACTGCGCGTCGTTGCCGACCGCGACGATCAGCGCGCCGTCGGCGGTCTCAAACGGCTGGTAGGGAACGAGGTTGGGGTGGCCGTTGCCCATCCGCCCGGGCGCGGCGCCGCTCGCCAGAAAGTTCATCGCCTGGTTGGCGAGCACCGCCACCTGCGTGTCGAGCAGCGCCATGTCGATGTGCGCGCCGGCCCCGGTTTCGTCGCGCCGGCGCAGCGCCGCCAGGATCGCCACCGCCGAATAGACGCCGGTGAACAGGTCGACATAGGCGACGCCGGCCTTCTGCGGCGGGCCGTCCGGGGCGCCGGTCAGCGACATGAACCCGCCCATCCCCTGGATGATCGCGTCGTAGCCGGCGCGTCCGGCATAGGGTCCGGTCTGGCCGAATCCAGTGATCGAGCAGGTGACCAGCCCCGGCCGCACGGCGGACAGGCTGGCATGGTCGAGGCCGTAGCGGGCGAGCGCACCGACCTTGTAATTCTCGATGACGACGTCGGCGTCGGCGACGAGCGCGCGGACCGCCGCCTGGCCCGCGGGCGTGGCGATGTCGATCGCGACGCTGCGCTTGCCGCGGTTGGTGGCGTGGAAATAGGCGGCGTCGCGCGGCTTCCCCTCGGCGTCGTGGAGGAAGGGCGGACCCCAATGGCGCGTGTCGTCGCCTCCGCCCGGCCGCTCGACCTTCACCACCTCGGCGCCCAGGTCGGCGAGCAGCTGCCCGCACCACGGCCCGGCGAGGATGCGCGCGAGCTCGACCACGCGGATGCCGGCAAGGGGTTTCACGATACATCCCCCAGTGTTCCCGCGAAGGCGGGAACACTGGGCCAGGCAGAGCCAGCAGCGGCGGTGTTCGGAACCCTGGGCTCCTGCCTGCGCAGGAGCACGTCGAAGGGGCGGGGGGGCATCGTCATCCGCTCCTCAAGCTGCCGCTCCGTCAGAACGCGGGAATGCCGGTGATCGCGCGGCCCAGGATCAGCCCGTGGACGTCGTGCGTCCCCTCATAGGTGTTGACCGTTTCGAGGTTGATGGCGTGGCGCAGCACGTGGAATTCGGCCGAAATGCCGTTGCCGCCGTGCATGTCGCGCGCGACGCGGGCGATCGCCAGCGCCTTGCCGCAGTTGTTGCGCTTAACGATCGAGATCGCCTCGGGCGCGAGCGTGCCGTCGTCGAACATGCGGCCGCAGCGCAGCGCCGCCTGCAACCCCAGCGCGATCTCGGTTTCCATGTCGGCGAGCTTGATCTGCACCAGCTGCTTGGAGGCGAGCGGCACGCCGAACTGCTGGCGGTCGAGCGTGTAGCCGCGCGCCGCCGCGAAGCACGCTTCCGCCGCGCCCATCGTGCCCCAGGCGATGCCGTAGCGCGCGCGGTTGAGGCACCCGAACGGACCCTTCAGCCCTTCGACCTCCGGCAGCAGCGCGTCCTCGCCGACCTCGACGCCCTCCATCACGATCTCGCCGGTGATCGAGGCGCGCAGCGACAGCTTGCCCTCGATCTTGGGCGCGGACAGCCCCTTGGTGCCCTTGTCCAGGATGAAGCCGCGAATCTTGCCGCCGTGCGCGTCGGACTTGGCCCACACCACGAACACGTCGGCGATCGGCGCGTTGGTGATCCAGGTCTTGGTGCCGGTAAGGCGATAGCCGCCGTCGATCGCCTCGGCGCGGGTGCGCATGCCGCCGGGATCGGAGCCCGCGTCGGGCTCGGTCAGGCCGAAGCAGCCGACCCATTCGCCGCTCGCCAGCTTGGGCAGGTATTTCCGCCGCTGCGCTTCCGATCCATAGGCGTGGATCGGGTGCATCACGAGGCTCGACTGAACGCTCATCGCCGAGCGATAGCCCGAGTCCACCGCCTCCACTGCGCGGGCGACCAGTCCATAGGCGACATAGCCGAGCCCGGCGCCGCCGTATTCGGCCGGGATCGTCGGCCCGAGCAGGCCGAGTTCCCCCATCTCGTGGAGAATCTCGCGGTCGAAGTCTTCGTTCAGATAGGCCTGGGTAACGCGCGGCAGCAGCTTGTCCTGCGCATAGCCCTGCGCGGTGTCGCGGACCAACCGCTCCTCGTCGGTCAGCTGCGCGTCGAGCGCGAACGGGTCCTGCCAGTCGAACCGCGCCATCCCGGCCATCGGCTATCCTCTTCTCATGCGCCGGTCTGGTTGGTGCCGGCCTGTTCGTCCTGTGGGGCTTCCGTTGGAGCGCCTGCATCCGCACCGGCATCGCCCTCCGGCAGCGGCGCGGCTGCGGGAGCGACCGGCATCGGCGGCGGCGGCAGCGCCCCGCCGCCCTGGATCGCCACCGTCTCGATCGCGTTGAGCGCCTGGCGCGCGGCGATGTAGCGGCGCGCCGCATCCATCCAGCTCTGCGCGTCGGCGGCACCGGGCATGCGCGCCACCTCGGCGAGCGCGCCCTCGACCTGCCCGGCGTCGAGCCGGCGGCGCGCACGGGCGAGCCGGTCGGCGGGCAGCATGCTGGGGCTCGAATCCTGGCGGACGATCACCAGCTGCGAGAGCTCGCGGCGAAGCCCGCCCCACCAGCTCTCCTGCGGACCGCCGCCGGACAGCTTGGGCGCGATCGTATCCAGCGCGAGCCGCAGATCCTCCAGCGTCACCGGCTGGCGCGCGGCCGCGATTACCGTCGCGACGGCCTCGGGCTCGGCGGTGTCGAAGCGCAGGCGCAGCTGGTCCTCGACATAGCCGAGCCCCAACCCGCGATCGAGCGCGCGCCGCGCCGCAAAGGCGATCAGCAGCCCTTCGGCGCGGGTCGCGAAGCCCGAGGCGACGCGCGAGCTGGAATCGACGTTGGCGAGCCGCGCCTCGAGCTCGGCGATGTGCGCGGCGAGCACGGTTTCGCGCTGCGAGATCGTCGCCAGGTCGGGCGGGCGTTGGGCGGGGGGCGGGGCGAGCGCCGTCGCCGGGACCGCGACCGTCCGCACCGTCGTCGTGTTGCGCGCCGGTCCCCAGCCGATCCGGTCGCCGAAGCGATGCAGGAGCCCGGCCATCGCCGCCAGTCCGAGGACAAAGGCGACGAGCGCGACCCACAACATGGTATTTCCGCGCCGGCTGCGCGGCGCCGGGTCGGCGGACGCCGTTTCCATCGTCATGCCGCCCTTATCCCTGTGCCGGCGGGCGCGGTCAATCGGCGAGCCCGATCGCCGTCGCCACCAGCGCGGTGTCGCTGGGGGAGGGAGCGACGGCGATGCGATCCCAGCCGTCGCCCGCGGCTGCCGCAGCGGCGGGGCTGATCGCGGCGAGGCGCAGCGCGGCGGGCGGGATGCGGTGTGCGTCGAGCGCGGCGCGCAACGTGGCGGCGGCGCGGGGGGAATGGACCAGCGCGACGCTGCCGGCGAGCGCCTGCACCGCCTGCGGCTGGAGCGGTGCGGGGACGCTGGCATAGACGCGGACGATCCGCCGTACCGCGCGATGGTGGTCGAGCCGCAGCGCCTCGCCGCCCAGCCACAGCGCGCGGCCCACCCCGGCCTGCGCCGCGCGATCGAGCAGCGCCTCGGCACCCGCATCGCCGATCGCGACCACGCGACAACCCGCGGCCGTAGCGGCACGGGCGGTCGCCTTTCCCACCGCCCAGACTGGCAGCGCGAGCAGCGTGGAGAGCTTCGCGCCCGCGCAGCGCAGCGCGTTGGCGCTGGTCAGCACCAGGGCATCGTGGTCGGCCGGGTCGATCTCCGGCCACGGGCGACGCTCCACGTGGAACAACGGCAGCCGCAGCGCCCGATGACCGGCTGTCTCGATCCGCGCGATCGTTGCGCTCGCCCCCGGCTCGGGGCGGAGCACCGCGAGCGCCCGGCTCATTCGCCCGCGAACAGCCGCCGCACGCTGTCGGGCGCGCGCGCGAGCAGGTCCGCGGCCAGTGCCGGCGCGAGCGCGAGGTCGCCGACCGGACCCTCGATCGATCCGGCGACATGGGCGCTGCCGTCCTGCGCATAGAGCTCGGCGCGCAGCGTCAGCCGGGTACCCGCGACGGTGGCATGTGCCGCGACCGCCGAGTGGCAGTCGGCGCCCAGCGCCTCGAGCAGCCCGCGTTCGGCCGACACGGCCGCGCAGGTGTCGGCATGGGCAATCGCGCCGACGCGTTGGCGGGCGTCGGCGTCCTCCGCGCGAACCTCGATGCCGACCGCACCCTGCGACGCCGCCGGCAGCATCAGCTCCAGCGGCACGGGCGTGCCGACGTCGTCGCGGCCGAGGCGCGTCAGCCCGGCCGCGGCGAGCAGCGTCGCATCGGCCTCGCCGCTCGCCAGCTTGGCCAGCCGGGTGGCGACGTTGCCGCGGAACAGCACGATCTTCGCGTCGGGCCGATGGCGCAGCACCTGTGCGGCGCGGCGCGGCGAGCTGGTGCCGACGACGGCACCTGGCGGCAGCTCGGCGAGCGAGGCGGCGCCGACGAGGCGATCGCGAACGTCGGCGCGGGGCAGCATCGCGGCGATGGCGATCCGCGTCGGGCGGATCGTCTCGACGTCCTTCATCGAATGCACCGCGGCGTCGATCTCGCCGTCCAGAAGTGCGCGGTCGAGCTCCTTGGTCCACAGCGCCTTGCCGCCTATCTCGGCGAGCGCGCGGTCCTGCACCCGATCGCCGGTGGTGCGGATGGTGACGATCTCGATGCGCTCGGGCGCCCAGCCGTGCGCCGCGGCGAGCGCGTCGCGGGTCATGTGCGCCTGCGCCAGCGCCAGCGGCGACCCGCGCGAACCGAGTTTGAAAAGTGGGGCGGTGTCCATGCCCCTCGGCCTAGGCAAGCCGCCGCGCTTCGACAAGCGCGGCGTCTTCGCCCCTTCGACAAGGCCGGTGCGAGCGGGTAGGAGGGGCGCCATGTCCGCCCCCCTGATCCTCGGGCTCGAATCGAGCTGCGACGAGACCGCTGCCGCCCTGGTCCGCGGCGACCGCACCATCGTCGCGCACAAGCTCGCCGGGCAGGAGGCGCACCACGCCCCGTTCGGCGGGGTGGTGCCCGAAATCGCCGCGCGCGCGCATGTCGAGGTGCTGGGGCCGCTGGTCGAGACGGCGCTCGCCGACGCCGGGGTAACGCTGGCCGAGGTCGACGCGATCGCCGCGACGGCCGGGCCGGGCCTCATCGGCGGGGTGATGGTCGGGCTGGTCACCGGCAAGGCGCTGGCGCTGTCGGCGGGCAAGCCGCTGGTCGCGGTGAACCATCTTGAAGGGCATGCGCTCAGTCCCCGGCTCGCCGATCCGGGCCTGAAATTTCCCTATCTGTTGCTGCTGGTGTCGGGCGGCCACTGCCAACTGCTGCTGGTCGAGGGGGTGGGGGCCTATCGCCGGCTCGCCACCACCATCGACGATGCGGCGGGCGAGGCGTTCGACAAGACCGCCAAGCTGCTGGGACTCGGCTTCCCCGGCGGCCCCGCGGTCGAGCGGGCGGCGGCCGAGGGCGACCCGCGGTCGGTGCCGTTGCCGCGGCCGCTGGTCGGCTCGGGCGAGCCGCATTTCTCCTTCGCCGGATTGAAGAGCGCGGTGCTGCGCGCGCGCGACGCCGGCATCCACGCCACGCCCGATATCGCCGCGTCCTTCCAGCAGGCGGTGGTCGACTGCCTGGTCGACCGCACCCGCCGCGCGCTGGGGGGGATCGCCCCGCCGACCGCGCTGGTGGTGGCAGGCGGCGTCGCCGCCAATCGCGCGGTGCGCAGCGCGCTCGAAACGCTCGCGGCCGAGCACGACCTGCGCTTCGTCGCGCCGCCGCTGTGGCTGTGCACGGACAATGCCGCGATGATCGCCTGGGCCGGTGCCGAGCGCTTTGCCGCCGGGCTGACCGATCCGCTCGACGTGCCCGCCCGCGCGCGCTGGCCATTGGATCCCGAAGGCGAACGCGTGCGCGGGGCGGGGGTGAAGGCATGAGCGTGCTTGGCGTTCTCGGTGGCGGGGCCTGGGGCACCGCACTTGCGCAGGTGCTCGCCAGTGGTGGCGGCGACGTCCGGCTGTGGGTGCGCGAGGCGGAGGTGATCGAGGCGATCAACACCACCCACCAGAACCCGGTGTTCCTGCCGGGGCGCCCGCTCTCCGACCGGATCGTCGCCACCGACGACGCGTGCTGGGTGGCGGAGGCGGAGGCGGTGCTGGTGGTGACGCCGGCGCAGCATATGCGCGCGGTGCTCGCCGAGCTGCCGTGCCACGGCCAGCCGCTGATCCTGTGTTCCAAGGGGATCGAGGCGGGCAGCCTCAAGTTCCTGCACGAGGTGGCGCGCGAGGTGGTCGACGGATCGCCGGTCGCGGTGCTGTCGGGGCCGACGTTCGCGCACGAGGTCGCGGCCGGATTGCCGACCGCGGTGACGCTGGCGGCGGAGGACCCCGCGCTCGCACACCGGCTGGCGGGCCGGATCGCCCAGCCGACGCTCAGGCCCTATGTCTCGACCGACGTCGTCGGCGCCGAGATCGGCGGCGCGGTGAAGAACGTGCTGGCGATCGCGTGCGGCGTGGTCGAGGGTGCCGGACTCGGCCAGAACGCGCGCGCCGCGGTGATCGCGCGCGGCTTCGCGGAAATGACCCGCTTCGGCCTGGCGCGCGGCGCCCGCGCTGAGACGCTGTCGGGGCTGTCGGGGCTGGGCGACCTGGTGCTGACCTGCTCGTCGACCAGCTCGCGCAACTATTCGCTGGGCGTGGGGCTGGGCCAGGGCCGTCCGGCCCAGGAAATGCTCGCCGATCGTCGCACCGTTGCCGAGGGTGCGCATACCGCGCCGGTGTTGGCCCAGGCCGCTGCCGCCGCCGGGGTCGACATGCCGGTGACCGAGGGCGTGTGCCGGCTGCTTGCCGGCGCCGATGTCGGCCGTGTGGTCGAGGCGCTGCTCACCCGCCCACTGCGCGAAGAGGGCGTCTGACGCGATGCCGGAGGTGCCGCCCGTCTCCGGCCTGCTCGAAACCGCGCTCTACGTCGCCGACATGCCGCGCTCGGCGCGGTTCTTTCGCGAGGTTCTGCAGCTGCGCCCGATGATCGAGGGCGATCGGCTGACCGCGTTCGATGCAGGCCGCTCGGGGGTGCTGCTGCTGTTCCTCGCCGGCGCCTCGCTAGAGGACATGCCCGGCAGCGGCGGCGTCATCCCCGGCCACGACGGCAGCGGCCCGGTCCATATGGCTTTCGCGATTCCGGTCGGTAGCGAGGATGCGTGGCGCGCGCACCTCGCGGCGCAGGGCGTGCCGCTCCGCAGCGAGGTGGCGTGGCCGCGCGGCGGGCGCAGCCTCTATTTCGACGATCCCGACGGGCACGTGCTCGAACTCGCCACGCCGGGGCTCTGGCCGAACTATTGAAGCGCGCGGCCCGTCGAGCGTCTGTCTGAACGAGCATCGTTCCCCGGCGGAGGCCGGGGCCCAGGTGGGAAGGCCGTGGTTTTCGCCTCAGCCCGCGCCGCAACTGGGCCCCGGCCTCCGCCGGGGAACACGCTGAAAAAAGGGCGATCGCTTCTTCCCGAACCGCGGGGTCGTCAGTCGCCCTTCTCGGCGGCCTGTTCGGCGGCGGCGGGGTCGACCGACGGGGCGCCCGATGCCGGGGTGGCGGCGTTCGCGATATCCGCGGTCGGCGCGCCTTCGGCGACGTTGGTCTCCGCCTCGGTGGGGGCGTCGGGTGCCGGCGCGGCCGGCAGCGGCAGGTTGGAACCCTGCGCGTTCAGATAGGCGACGACGTTGGCGCGATCCTCCGCGTTGCCGAGGCCGGCGAAGGTCATCTTGGTGCCCGGCGCGTATTTGCGCGGCGAGGTCAGCCAGGCGTCGAGCGCGTCGAAATCCCAGTTGCCCGGCACCGACTTCAGCGCGTCCGAATAGGCGAAGCCCGCCAGATGGCCGTGCGGCTTGCCGACGACGCCCCACAGGTTCGGGCCGATGCCGTTGGCGCCGCCCTGGTTGACGGTGTGGCAGGCGGCGCACTTCTTGAACACCTCTGCGCCCTTCGCGGGATCGGCCGAGGCGAGCAGCGTCGCGAACGGCACCGCCGCCGCACCGCCCGCGCCTTCGCCTTCGACGCCTTCGATCGGATAGCCCATCTTTTCGGGGCGGCCGCCCTCGAAGATCATGCCGCTGACGACGGTCAGCCCCAGCGCAGCAGCCAGACCCGCCAAAGTCCAGCCAGCGATCGTGTTGATCCGATTGTCCATGCCGCTGCCGATTTCTCGCAAAAAGGGAAGATTGTCACGCTGTACGTCGGCTGGCCCATGCGTCGCAAGCCGCGCTTGCGTCGTTGACTTCGCGCAACTAATCGCCTGCCCCCATGCAAAGCTATGCCGGACCGGCGCGAGAACTGGTCGCTCGCATGACCGAAGCGGCCCGCGCCGCGCCCGAACGCGCCGTCGCCTACCAAGGCGCGCCCGGCGCGAATTCGCACGTCGCGGCCGGTCAGGCGCTGCCCGAAAGCCTGCCGCTCCCGTGCTTCAGCTTCGCCGATGCGATCGACGCGGTGCAGAGCGGCCGCGCGGGCTGCGCCATCATCCCGATCGAGAATTCGCTCCACGGCCGCGTCGCCGACATGCATTTCCTGCTGCCCGAATCGGGGCTGACGATCGTCGGCGAGCATTTTCTGCCGATCCGCCACACGCTGATGGGCATCGGCACGCTCGACCGGATCACCCAGGCGACCAGCCACGAGCAGGCGCTCGGCCAGTGCCGCCGCTGGCTCGCCGAACGGGGCATCGCGCCGGTCGCGTACGCCGACACCGCCGGCGCCGCGGCGCTGGTGGCGGAAACCGGCGACCCGACGCTCGCCGCGCTCGCCCCGCCGGGCGCGGCCGAGCTGTACGGCCTCGACGTGCTGGCGAGCGACATCGCCGATGCTGCGCACAATACGACGCGATTCGTGATCCTGGCACGCGAGGCCCCGGCGGCGCGGGTCGAAGGCCCGGCGATGACCAGCCTGGTGTTCGCGGTGAAGAACGTGCCCGCCGCGCTGTTCAAGGCGCTGGGCGGCTTCGCCACCAACGGCGTCAACATGACCAAGCTGGAAAGCTACCAGCGCGGCGGCAGCTTCACCGCGTCGGAGTTCTTCGCCGATATCGAGGGGCAGCCGGGCGACCTAGGCGTCGACCGCGCGCTCGACGAGCTGCGGTACCACAGCAAATGGGTGCGGCTGCTGGGTAGCTATCCGCGGGCGCGCGAGGGGCGGTAGGCCCGGGCCCCACCCCGTCATGCTGACGAAAGTCAGCATCCATACGCGCACCGCTTCCGGATTTGGCGGAGCGGCAATGGATCCTGACTTTCGTCAGGATGACGAAGCCCAGTGCGCCAGCAGGCTGTGGGCAATCGCATAGGCGGGCGGCGCGTCGAAGCGGGCGCTCTCCACGCGAGCGAGCGCACCGGCGACCTCTTCGCGGGTGGCCCAGAAGGCGTGTTCCAGCTCGTGCGTGTCGAGCGTGATGGCGTCGTCCAGCGCCTCGCCGATGCAGGCGAGCATCAGCTGCGACGGGAAGGGCCAGGGCTGGCTGGCGACGTAGCGGACCGCGCCTACCGCCACGCCCGCTTCCTCCAGCACCTCGCGCCGCACCGCGTCCTCCAGCGATTCGCCGACCTCCACGAAGCCGGCGAGTGCCGAATAGCGGCCGGGTGCCCAGGAGGGCTGACGGCCGAGTAGCACGCGGCCTTCGTGCTCGGCGAGCATGATGACGACCGGGTCGGTGCGCGGGAAATGCTGCGCAGCACAGCTGGGGCAGCGGCGCGCCCAGCCGGCGCGAAACGGCTCGGTCGGGGTGCCGCAGTTGGCGCAGAAGCGGTGGCGGCGATGCCAGTCGGTGAGGCTGCGCGCGGCCGCATAGATCGCCGCGTCGCCGCCCGGCATCGCGGCGAGCGCGCCCATCAGCGTCGGCGAGCGGCTGGTGGGCGATCCGTCCGAATCGATCGCGGCGACGAAGCGGGGGACGCCGGCGTCGTAGCCCAGGAACAGCGGCGCGACGCCGGCGGGAAGCGTATCGAGCGAGTCCCACACCAGCGCTCCGGCGTCGTCGACCTCCGGCTCCAGCGCCCGCAGGCGCAGCAGTCGCGCGTCGGGATGGGCGAGGGCAGCGGCGAACGCCTGCGGATCGTCGCGCTCGCGGTCGGCGCGGTCGAGCGTGCCGCCGGTGAAGCCGATCATCGCGCCAGATCCGCGGACAGTGCGCGGGTGAGGTCGGCGCGCAGCGGCCAGCGATCGGCGGGGAAATAATTGACCATCGCCGTGCCGCGCAGTTGGCGGGCGGGATCGACGAAGGCAAGCGTGCCGGCGGCGCCGCCCCAGCCATAGGTGCCCTTGCCCAGCCCGCCGGGCGTGTCCTCCAGGTACACCGAGCCGCCTGCACCGAAGCCCATCTTCGGCGCGTTGGTGCCGCCGGTGCTGCCGTCGACGCCGGTGAAGGCGACGCCGGTGGGCAGCAGGTTCGACATGGCGAGCGCGGCCGTCTCCGCCTTTATCACCCGCGTGCCGTCGAGGCTGCCGCGGTTCTGGAGCATGTGGAGAAATCGGTCGTAGTCGCGCGCCGACATGACGAGGCCGGCACCGCCATAGGGGAAGCTCGGCGCCTTCAGGAAAATCGAGGTCGCGGCGGGATCGAACGGCACTGCGCGGTCGCCGAGAAAGACATAGTTGGTCGCGAGCCGCCCGGCCTGGTCGGAGGACACCTGCCAAAAGGTCGAGCGCATGCCGAGCGGGCCGAACATCCGCGTCTGGAGGAAGCGTTCGAACGGCATTCCGCCTGCGACCTCGATCACCCGCGCGAGCACGTCGAGGCTGATCGAATAGCTCCATGTGCTGCCCGGATCGGCGATCAGCGGCAGCGTGGCGACGCGATCGGCGAAGGCGGCGAGCGACTGCGGCCGTACCCGGGCCATCTCCGCCTCGACCTTGGGGTTGATCGCGCCGGGAAGGATGCCGAGGCGTTCGTATTCGTGGAGCAGCGGCCCCTTGGTGACGACGGAATAGCCCAGCCCTGCTGTGTGGGTGAGCAGGTGGCGGATGGTGATCGGCCGCGCGGCGGGGCGGCTGGCGAGGCTGTGCTCGGGATCGGTCAGCACGCGCATCTTGGCGAAGGCGGGAAGGATCTCCGCCACCGGCTGGTCGAGCCGCAGCTTGCCGTCCTCGACCAGCATCATCGCCGCCATCGCCGTGATCGGCTTGGTCATCGAATAGACGCGCCACAGCGAATCGGGGGTGACGGGGCCGCCGCCCTCCGACAGCCGGCCGCGGGAAACGAAGCGGGTGTCGCCGGCGCCGCCGATCGCGATCGCGATGCCGGGTGCGCGGCCCTGCGCGACATAGCGGTCGGCGAGCTCCTCGACGCTGGGGAGGGCGGGCGCCTGGCCCGGGCGGGTGGGGGCGGCTTGCGCGAACGCAACCGGTGGTGCGACCGACGGGGCGACCAGCGCCAGTGCCGCGAGCCCCGCCATCCAGCGTCGTGCCGTCATCGCAATCCCTCCATCAGCCGCTGCGCGCGGACGAACACCGTCGGCATGCCGGCTTCGTCGAGCGCGTCGATCGGCCACCATTCGCCGTCCGGCACCGGCATGTGGGCCGGAAGCGTGGCAGCCGCAACCGCGCAGGCGAGCCGGAAATGGGTGAAACCGTGGGTGACCGCGCCCATCATCTGCCACTCGGCCTCGGCCGGCGCCTCGGCAAGACCGGGCGGCGCCTCCACCCACGGGCCGGTCGGCAGCGCGCGCATGCCGCCGAGCAGCCCCTTGGCCGGGCGGCGCACCAGCAGCACCCGGCCATCGCGCTCCAGCCAGAAGATCGTGCCGTGGCGCTGCGGCTTTTCGCGCTTGGGCGCCTTGAGCGGAAACGCCTCCGGATCGCCGGTGGCGAAGCCGTCGCACTGGGTGCGCAGGGGGCAGAGCAGGCAGCGCAGCGTGCGCGGGGTGCAGATGCCGGAGCCCAGATCCATCATCGCCTGGGCGAAGTCGCCGGCGCGCGCGTCGGGGGTGATCCTGTCGGTGGCAGCGCGGATCGCGGGGCGACCGGCGGGGAGCGGCTGGGGGAGGGCGAACAGCCGCGCCACCACCCGCTCGACATTGGCGTCGACCACCACCGCACGCCGACCGAAGGCGATCGCGGCCACCGCGGCGGCGGTGTAGGCGCCCAGGCCCGGCAGCGCGCGCAGGCCCTCCTCGGTATCGGGCAGCACGCCGCCGTGCTCGTGGGCGACGGTACGGGCGCAGGCGAGCAGGTTGCGGGCGCGGGCGTAGTAGCCGAGCCCTGCCCAGGCGGCCATCAGCTCGGCGTCCTCGGCGGCGGCGAGGCTCGCGAAGTCGGGCCAGCGCGCGACGAATTTCTCGAAGTACGGGCGCACGGTCGTGACCTGGGTCTGCTGGAGCATCACCTCCGACAGCCAGACGCGATACGGGTCCGGCGCGGGGGTGCCGGGCGGCGCGCGCCACGGCAGGCTGCGCGCGTTGGCGTCGTACCAGGTGAGCAGGGCGGGAGCGATTGCAGAAAGGTTGGCGGGCACCCCGCGCCTATGGCATGGGTGGCCTGCGATGACGACGCCCTCCAAAGCCCCCGCTGTCACCAAGGTCCGGCCTCCCAAGGAGGAGCCGAAGCGCCACGGCTATGCGCGCGCGGTGGCGGACCTGCTGCCCGACATCGGCCGGGCGGCGTTCCGCAAATTCGGCTTCGTCCAGAGCGCGGTGGTGAGCCGCTGGCCCGAGATCGTCGGCGAACGCTATGCGCGCGTTTCCGCGCCCGAATCGATCCGCTTCCCGCAGGGGCAGCGCGCCGACGGGGTGCTGACGCTGGTGGTGCATGGCGCCCACGTCACCATGATGCAGCATATCGGCCCGGAGATCGTCGAGCGGGTCAACCGCTTCTTCGGCTATGCCGCGGTCGGCCGGATCGCGTTCCGACAGGGCGACGTGCGCCGCACGCAGCGGGTCGCGCCGCCGCGCCCGCAGCCGACGCACGTGCCCGCCGAACTGGGCGACAGCCTGCGCACCATCGCCGATCCCGAGCTCAAGGCGGTGCTGTCTGCCTTGGCGGCCGGGGTCGCGGCGCCGCCGACGCCGCTTTCGATTCCGGTGCTGGGAAAGGTGCGTTGATGCGGGTGCTGGGGATGGTCGCGGGGCTGCTCGCCGGGCTGGTGGTGGCGGGGCCTGCGAACGCACAGCAAGCGCGCGACTGGCGGACGGCCGCGGTCAAGACGCCGAGCGGCGCCTATCAAATCGGCAATCCCAAGGCGAAGGTCACGCTGGTCGAATATGTCAGCTACACCTGCCCGCACTGCGGTCATTTCGAGGAGGAATCGAAGGCGCCGCTCCACGACGGGCTGGTGCGCAACGGCCAAGTCCGCGTCGAGGTGCGCAGCTTCGTGCGCGATCCGCTCGACCTCGCCAGCGCGCTGCTCGCGCGCTGCGGCGGCGCCGCCCGCTTCGCGCGCCAGCACGCGCTGATCTTCGCCAATCAGAAGGCGCTGCTCGACAAGGCGGTGGCGTTCCAGGGGCAGCCGGACGCGTTCAAGGGCGCGACCACGCTCGAGGCGCGGCTGCGGCGGATGGCCGCCGGCTCCGGGCTCGCCGCGCTGATGCAGCGCAGCGGCTTGAGCGCCCAGCAGGTCGACCGCTGCCTGGTCGATCCCGCCGCGCGGCAGGAACTGATCGCGCTCACCGAATCGATGCAGGGCCGCATCCAGGCGACCCCCAGCTTCGAGATCGACGGCAACCTCCTGGCCGCCAACAGCTGGCCCGAGGTCGAGCCGCCGCTGCGCGAAGCGCTGCAGCGCTGACCCCTCTTCATTCGACGGAGCCTTCCATGCGTATCGCCTTCTCCCTGCTGCCGTTCCTCCTGCTCGCCGGGTGTGGCGGCGATGCCGGCTCCGGCAACGGCGCGGCGCCTGCCGCCAAGGTCGCGGCGGTTCCGGCGCCCGCGGGCACCAGCTGGGTCGAGACGGTGTCGGTGACGCCGGAGGGCGGCTATCGCATGGGCAACCCCGATGCCGCGATCAAGCTGGTCGAATACGGCTCGCGCACCTGCCCGACCTGCGGCCAGTTCGGTCGCGATTCGGTGCCGAAGCTCGCCGACACCTATGTCGCGAGCGGCAAGGTTTCGTACGAGTTCCGCGACTTCGCGGTGCACGGCGCGCCCGATCTCGCCGCCGGGCTGCTCGGCCGCTGCGGCGGAACCGGGCCGTTCTTCCCGATCCTCGACCAGATGTACGCCAACCAGAATGCGGTGCTGGAAAAGCTCCAGGCGCTGCCCGAGAGCTTCCAGGCGCGGGTGCAGCAGATGCCGCCCGCGCAGTCGCTAGCGCTGTGGGCCGAGCAGCTGGGCTACCTCGACTTCGTCAAGCAGCGCGGCATCCCGGAAGCCAAGGCGCGCCAGTGCCTGGCCGACCAGAAGGGGCTGGAGGCGCTCGCCAAGATCACCGAGGACGCCGCCGACAAGGTGACCGGCACGCCGAGCTTCTTCCTGAACGACAGCAAGGTCGACGCGGTGAGCTGGACGCAGGTCGAGGCGGCGCTGCGCGACGCCGGCGCCTGATCGCCCTCTGACCGGGCGCGTGCGGCGATGCGGATCCGGCGGCTGCGCCTGTCCGGCTTCAAGAGCTTCGTCGACGCGTCCGACCTGGTGATCGAACAGGGGCTGACCGGCGTGGTCGGCCCCAATGGCTGCGGCAAGTCGAACCTCCTCGAAGCATTGCGCTGGACGATGGGCGAGAACTCCGCCCGGTCGATGCGCGGTGCGGCGATGGAGGACGTGATCTTCGCCGGCACCGCGACGCGCCCGCCGCGCGACTTCGCCGAGGTGTCGATCCTCGCCGACGAGGTCGGGCCCGACGCCGAGGAGGTCGAGGTGGTGCGCCGGATCGAGCGCGGCGCCGGCTCCGCCTATCGCATCAACGGCCGCGACGTGCGCGCGAAGGACGTGGCGCTGCTGTTCGCGGACGCCGCCACCGGCGCGCATTCGCCCGCGCTCGTCAGCCAGAACCGGATCAGCGCCGTCATCTCCGCCAAGCCTGCCGAGCGCCGGGCGATGCTGGAGGAGGCGGCGGGGATCGCCGGGCTCCATGTCCGCCGTCGCGATGCCGAGAACCGGCTGCGCGCGACTGAGGCCAATCTGGCGCGGCTGGCCGAGGTGCTGGCCGACCAGGACGGGCGCATCGCCCAGCTCAGGCGGCAGGCGCGGCAGGCGGAACGCTATCGCGAGCTTTCCGAACGGATCCGCGTCGCCGAGGCGCGGCTGATCTTTGCGCGCTGGCGCGATGCGGCGGCGGCGGCGGATGCGGCGCGCGCGGAAGCCCGGGATGCGGAGGCGCTGGTCACGACCCGCACCGCCGAGCAGGCGGCGGCCGAAGCCGGACAGGCCGCGGCGGTGGCGGCGCTCGCCCGGCATCGCGGCACCGCCCAGGCGGCGCGCGACGCGCTGTCCGAGGCGACGCATCGCCGCGAATCACTGGTGGCGCAGCGCGGGGCTGCCGAACGGCGCTTGCGCGAACTGGAGGCGGCGGTCGCGCGCATCGCCGAGGATCGCGGCCGCGAAGGCGCGCTGGCGAGCGATGCCGCCGACGCGCTCGCCCGGCTGGCGGCGGAAAGCAAGGCGCTGGAGGCGGAGGTCGCGGCCGCCGACGCGGCGCTGCCGGGGCTCGCTGCGGCACTGGCGGCGGCCGAGCAGGCGAGCCGCGATGCCGAGGTAGCGCTCGCCCAGGCACTGGCGCGGCAGGCGAGCGAATTGGCCGACGTCCGCGTCGCGCGGGCGGCGCTGCAGGCGGCCGAGGCGCGGCTGGATCGCGCCACGCGGGACGAGCGGCGGATCGCGGGCGAGCTGGCGGGGCTGGCGGATGCGGTGCCGCTCCACGCCGCACGGGCAGCGGCAGTGGCGGCGCGCGAGGCGGCGCTTGCCGGCATCGATCGCGCGCGAACCGAACTCTCGGCAGCGGAAGCCGAGGAGCGAACCCAGGGCGCCCAGCGCGACGCAGCGCAGGCGGCGCGCGCGGCGGCGGCGGCCGAACTCGCCGCGCTCGACGGCGAGGCGGCGGCGCTGGAGCGCGCGCAGCGGCGCGGCGGGCGCGAGCGGCTGCTCGACCGGCTGACGGTGGCGCCGGGTTATGAGCGCGCGCTGGCGGCGGCGCTGGGCGACGATGTCGAGGCCGGGCTCGACCCCGCCGACGATCGCTTCTGGGCGGGCGCCGAGCCGACGGCGGCCGATCCGTCGCCGCCGCCCGTCGTCGCGGCGCTGTCGGCGCAGGTGGAGGCGCCGCCGGCGCTCGCACGACGGCTCGCCCAGGTGTTCGTGTGCGAGGACGACACTGGCGTCGCACTGGCGGTGGGGCAGCGCCTGGTGACGCTCGAGGGAGCGCTGCGGCGCTGGGACGGCTATCGCGCCAAGGCGGGCGGCGGTGCGGCGGCGGCCGAGCGGCTCCAGCGCGCCAACCGGCTGCGCGCGCTCGCGGCGGCACGGCCACAGGCGGCGGCGGCGGTCGAGGCGGCGGCGGCTGAGCTCGCCCAGGCAGAGGCGGCGATCCGCACCGCCAAGGCGCGAGGCGCCGAGGCACGGCGCAGCGTCGACTCGCACGAAAGCGCCGCGCGCGAGGCGGCGCGGGCGGAGGATCGCGCGACCGCGGCGATCGAGCGCGCCGAATCGCAGCGGGCGGACCTGGCCGCGCGCCAGCGTCGCGCCGCGGTCGACCTGGAGGAAGCGGCGGGGGAAGCCGCGCGGGCGCAGGCGACGGTGGCGGCGCTACCCGACGGCAGCGCAACCCAGGCCGAGGTCGCGCGGCTGTCGGCGGCGGCCGAGGCCGGGCGCGGGGCGGTGGCGGATGCGCGAGCGGCGGCGTCCGAGCGCGAGCGCGCCGCCGGTGCCGCCCGCTCGCGGATCGCCGCGGCCGCTGCGGAGAGCCGCGGCTGGAAACAGCGCGCGGGCGAGGCGGTGCGGCGGATCGCCGATCTCGACAGACGCGCGGCCGAAGGCGCGCGCGAGCGCGACGCGATCGCCGGGCGGCCGGACGCGCTGTCGGCGGAGATCGATGCGGTGACCGCGACGCTGCTCGGCGCGCGCGAGGCGGTCGATTCCGCGCAGGCGCAGGAACAGGCGGCCGACCGCGCCTTGCGCGAGGCCGAGGCGACGCTGCGTACCGTTGGCGAGGCGCTCGCCGCCGCGCGCGAGGCGCGGGCCGGGGCGGCGGCGCGTGCGGAGAACCAGGACCAGCGCCGCGTCGAGACGGCGCGGCTGTCGGGCGAGCGCTTCGAATGCCCGCCGCCGATCCTGCCGCAGCGGCTGGGGTTCGACAGCGCCGAGGTCGGCACGCCGGACGCCGAGGCGGCGCAGCACGACCGGCTGACGATGGAGCGCGAGCGGATCGGGCCGGTCAACCTGGTGGCGGAGCGCGAGCTCGCCGAACTCGACGCCGCGCGCACGAGCAGCGATCGTGAGCGCGCGGAACTGGAGCTGGCGGTGAATCGCCTGCGCGGCTCGATCGGCATCCTGAACCGCGAAGGGCGGCAGCGGCTGCTCGCCGCCTTTCATGCGGTGAACGCGCATTTCCAGCGGCTGTTCGGCACGCTGTTCAACGGCGGCCAGGCGCATCTGGCGCTGGTCGATTCGGACGATCCGCTGGAGGCGGGGCTGGAAATCCTCGCCCAGCCGCCGGGCAAGCGGCTCCAGTCGCTGACTTTGCTGTCGGGTGGCGAGCAGGCGCTGACCGCGGTGGCGCTGATCTTCGGGCTGTTCCTGACCAGCCCGGCGCCTATCTGCGTTCTCGACGAAGTCGACGCGCCGCTCGATGACGCCAACATCGACCGATTCTGCGATCTGCTCGAACGGATGACCGAGGAGACCGAGACGCGCTACCTGATCGTCACCCACAATGCCGCGACGATGAGCCGGATGCACCGGCTGTTCGGCGTGACGATGGTCGAGCAGGGGGTCAGCCGCCTGGTCTCGGTCGATCTGCGCGGCGCCGAGACGTTGCTGGCTGCGGAGTAGAAGAATGAATCGCCTGTTGCTGTGGATCGCCGCGCTGCTGATGGTGCCCGTAGCGGCGCTCGCCGAGCCCGAGGGTCTCGCCGGCCATTATTATCTCTCGGGCATGACCGAGGTCGGCTCGGAACTGCTGCTGCGGGACGACGGCCGCTACCAGTGGATGCTCGCCTATGGGGCGTTGGACGTCGCCGCGGAGGGGCGGTGGAGCCGCAGCGGCGACACGCTGACGCTGGTGGCCGATCCCGGGACGTTGCCCGAAGACGGGATGGCATCGATCTTCGCGAGGATGGAGCTGAAGATCGAGGAGGACGGCACGCTGGTGCCGACGGAGAACCTGCGCGGGGCGTATCGGAAGGCGGAGTAGGCGCTCCCGTGCTCCCGTGTTGAGAACCGACATGCTCGCACCGCCGTACCCCGGCGGAGGCCGGGGCCCAGTTGCGGCGCCGTCGGTGAGGCTCGGAACCCAACCGCCGTCCTCCCAACTGGGCCCCGGCCTTCGCCGGGGCACGATATCCTTGTCGGTTCAGTCCAGCCGCGCCTTCGGAATCCGCGTCAGGCGGCAGGCGAGATCCGCTTCGCCCGACGCGACGAGCCAGCTGTCGGCCGCGTCGACGATGCCGGTGGTGAACACCACCGGCTGCGGCAGATAGGCCTGGTGTGCGAAGGGGGCGATGAGCTCGGGCGCGGATTCCAGCACCGGCGCCGCTTCCTCGCGCTCGAGGATGCGCGTGGGATCGTCGCCATCGAGCAGCGCGCGATAGGTGCGATACACGCCGACCGCGCCCTGCTTCTCGACGCCGTGGTAGAGCAGCATCCAGCCGCGCGGCGTGCGAACCGGCGGGGTGCCGCCGCCGAGCTTGGAGGCGGCCGCGGCCTTCAGCGGCCGGATCGCGAATTCGGCGACCGGGCGCCAGTGCAGCATGTCGGGCGAGGTCGCGAGGTTGATCGAGGGGCCGCCGGCGTCGTCGTCGCCGGGCGGCATCGCGAACCACGCGTCGGACAGCGGCCGGGTGAGCGCGAGATGGCGGTCGCCCACCGTTCCCTCGAACGGAATCATGTCCTTGTTGCCGTGGTCGAGCACCATACCGCACGGGCGCCAGTCGAGTCCGTTGTCGGAATCGTACATCACCGTGCACAGCCGCCCGCCCGACACCGCGCACACCGTCATCCACCAGCGATCGCCGATGCGGACGATGCGCGGGTCCTCGATGCCGTACTCGCCGTGGCGCGCGTCGGGCTCGATCGCGCGATCGTAATGGACGGCGACGATCCGCTCGCCTTCTAAGTCGAGCTCGACCGGCAGCAGCCACGACAGCGAGGTCAGCCCCAGGAACGGATAGGCGCCGCCCGCCAGCACGAAGAAGCGCGGGTCGGCGGTGTCGGCGCCAGCGGCATCGAAGCCGTCGAGGCGATAGCCGGCCGGCGTCCAGCGGATCGAGCGCACCTGACCGTCGCGGATCGGCTCGGCCAGCGCCTCCGCCACGCGCACCATCAGCAGCAGGTTGCCGTTGGCGAGGCGGGTGAGACCGGGGTTGAACGCGCCGAGCACGAAGGTCGGCTCGGCGATGCCGCGGCGCAGCGGCGAGCGGCTAAGATCGACGTCGTCGGGGGCGAAGACGATCCGGTCGTCCGCCACGGCTCAGCCCGCCTGGAGCTGCGCGTGGTGGCGGATCACTTCTTCGATGATGAAGCGCAGGAACTTCTCGGAGAACTCGGGGTCGAGATCGGCGTCGCGGGCAAGCGCACGCAGCCGCGCGATCTGCCGGTCCTCGCGCCCCGGATCGGCGGGGGGAAGCCCGGTCTCCGCCTTGTAGCGGCCGACCGCCTGGGTCACCTTGAACCGCTCGGCGAGCATGAAGACCAGCGCCGCGTCGATGTTGTCGATGCTCTGGCGATAGCGGGCCAGCGTGTCGTCGGTCATCCCAGTCCTTCCCTCGCCCGTTCTTGCCTCGGACGCGTGCGGGCGCTTTTCGCGTCGCTTTCCGCATCGCGCAAGCCTGCGCAGCCTTGCGTTCGTCCTGCGATGCAGCCACATCGGCGGGGCATGAGTGCCACCGTACACCGCCTCACCCCGACCGGTCGCGTGAAGGACCCGTCGCTCGATCCGATGATGACGCTCGTCGCCGGGGATATGGCGGCCGTCAACGCGGTGATCGTCGATCGCATGCAGTCCAAGATCCCGCTGATCCCGGAACTCGCCGGCCACCTGATCTCGGGCGGCGGCAAGCGGCTGCGGCCGATGCTGACGCTCGCGAGCGGGCAGCTGCTGGGGTACCAGGGCACGCGCCACCATCTGCTGGCGGCGGCGGTCGAGTTCATCCACACCGCCACGCTGCTCCACGACGACGTGGTCGACGGATCGGACCTGCGCCGCGGCAAGCGCACCGCCAACATCATCTGGGGCAATCCGGCGAGCGTGCTGGTCGGCGACTTCCTGTTCAGCCGCTCGTTCGAGCTGATGGTGGAGGCCGACAGCCTGGCCGCGCTCAAGATCCTGTCGAACGCCTCGGCGGTGATCGCGGAAGGCGAGGTCAACCAGCTGACCGCGGTGCGCCGGGTCGATCTGCACGAGGACCGCTACCTCGACATCATCGGCGCCAAGACCGCCGCGCTGTTTGCCGCCGCGTGCCGCATCGCCGCGGTGGTCGCCGACCGGCCGCAGGCGGAGGAGCTGGCGCTCGACGCCTATGGCCGCAACCTCGGCATCGCGTTCCAGCTGGTCGACGATGCGATCGACTATGTCTCGGACGCCTCCACCATGGGCAAGGACGCGGGCGACGACTTCCGCGAGGGCAAGATGACGCTGCCGGTGATCCTCGCCTATGCGCGCGGCGACGAGGCAGCGCGCGGCTTCTGGCGCGACGCGGTCTCGGGCCGGCGGGCGACCGACGCGGACTTCGCGCATGCGGTGGAGCTGGTGCGCAGCAGCCGGGCGGTCGAGGACACGATGGCGCGGGCGCGGCATTACGGGCAGCGGGCGATCGAGTCGCTCACGCCGTTCGCCGACGGCGCCGCCAAGGACGCGATGGTCGAGGCGGTCGAGTTCGCGGTGGCGCGGGCGTACTAACTTATACCCCGGCGGAGGCCGGGGCCCAGGTGGGATAGCGGCCGATGCAGGCGCTTCATCCGCCAAGTTTTCCCAACTGGACCCCGGCCTCCGCCGGGGTACGAGAGGGCTTCGCATCCATCCCACCTCGTCATGCTGACGAAAGTCAGCATCCATTCGCGCAACGATCCTGCTTCGAGAATGGATCCTGACTTCCGTCAGGATGACGAAGCGTGGCTTCCCGTCAGGCGGCCCGCTTGTCGAGGGCGGCGGCAGCTTCTTCCATCAGCGTGGCGAGGATCGCCGCAACCGGTTCCTCGCTCTTGACCATCCCGACCGACTGGCCGGCCATGACGCTGCCGTGCTCGACGTCGCCGTCGATCACCGCGCGGCGCAGCGCCCCCGCCCAGTAATGCTCGATCTGGAGCTGCGCCTCGGCCATCGCCAGCGTACCCTCGTCGAGCGACTGGGCGACTTCGCGCTGCTTGGCGGTGAACAGCTCCGAACCGGCGTTCTTGAGCGCGCGCACCGGGATCACCGGCAGGCGCGGGTCGATCTGGACGCTGGCGACCGCATCGCGGGCGGAGGCGCGGAAGAATGCCTTCTTGAAATTGGGGTGGGCGATCGACTCGGTTGCGCAGGCGAAGCGCGTGCCGAGCTGGACGCCGGCGGCGCCCATGTCGAGATAGCCGGCGATCGCCTCGCCGCGGCCGATCCCGCCGGCGACGAACACGGGCAGCGCCTCGGCGATCTCGGGCAGCATTTCCTGCGCTAGCACGCTGGTGGAGACCGGGCCGATGTGGCCGCCGGCCTCCATCCCCTCGATCACCAGCGCGTCGACGCCGGAGCGGATCAGCTTCTTGGCGAGCGCGAGCGCGGGCGCGAAGCAGATCACCTTGGCGCCCGACGCCTTGATCGCGTCGAGGCTGCCGGCAGGCGGGAGTCCGCCCGCAAGCACGACATGGCCGACCTGGTGCTTGGCGCACACCGCGATCAGATCCATCAGCTGCGGGTGCATGGTGATGAGGTTGACGCCGAACGGCTTGTTCGTGAGCGCCTTGGTGGCGGCGATCTCGCCATCGAGCAGTTCGGGCGTCATCGCGCCGCACGCGATCACGCCGAAGCCGCCGGCGTTGGAGATCGCGGCGACGAGGTTGCGCTCGGACACCCAGGACATGGCGCCGCACAGGATCGCGGTCTCGGTGCCGAGGAAGGCGGCGCCGCGAGCCATGCGGCGGGCGAGGCGCTCGGCGCCGACGGAGGAAGCGGTGGTCATTGCAAGGCCCTAGAGCGGTTTCGAGGAAGGTGGAACACCTGCCGGTTCGGAAGCACGACAAAACCACCAGGTCAGGTCGTGAACCCATAACAGACAGTTCTAAATCAAGCGCTCAACGTACGGGCTGGGCAAAAATCGGAGTGGCCGCTTTCGGCGATCAGGCATCTAAGCAGGCGTTTGTTGATGAAATAAGCAGTGGCGTCTAGCGCTGTCCACATCTGCATACTGGTTAGAATTTCTTACGGCTTTGCTTCCATCGGTCGCCGGACGCAGATATCGATCACTTCGGTCAGTCCAATAATACGATTGTTTGCCTTTTGGAGTTGCCCGCTGTCTTCGACGGCGAACATTAGCCAACCCTTCACGCCGTCCTTCTCCTTAGGAAGGTCGGGCACCAGCGCAGGCTTGGCCATGCTGCTTTCCAGCACCGGCTTGAAGCAGCTCATTATCGTTGCCCGTGTCGCGTTCGGGTCGAGCTCGGAAGGCAGCACAGAGCGGCCTGTAGCGAGGCCAGCGGCTAGCTCTGGAGGTATCTCAACGGGCGACAGCCTTGAGACGATTGCAACTGCCCACCTGCGGCTTGGCACTGAGCTTGATTTGTCGGACAGGATATTCATCGCGAGCGCGACATAGTCTTTGTCAGTCGAGCTACGTGAGGCGTTCCAGGAGATGAGCGCGACAACGATCGTGGCAATCGCCGCTCCAATGGCAGTTATTGCTGGCAGCCATCTAAAAAGCATCATGCCAACGCCTCGTTCGGTCAAAGCTTGTTCGATTTCTGCTGGTTCTGTCATGGCCCATCCCCCCAAATAAAGAACGTATAAGGCTGTCGAATAATGTCAGCTATCGGGAAGCGCAGATGCCGACGCGAACGCCGGCTTTTGGAGCGTTTGCCGTCGGTCCGCTTTGATGAGGCTACGGCTCAGGGCGATCCGGTGCAAAGAGGTCGAAAGACGCTCTACGGCTAGCAGGTGGCGTTGCGCAAAGGAGACAAGACGATGCGGCAGGCGATCGGCGAGCTGGAAGTGCCCACGCGCGGGCAGGGGCTGGTGGAGGTGACGCGCGACGTGTGCGGCTGGGTGGCCGAACAGGGCATGGCGACCGGGCTGCTGACGCTGTTCTGCCGGCACACCTCGGCCTCGCTGCTGGTGCAGGAGAATGCGGCGCCGGAGGTGCAGGACGACCTGGTCGCCTATTTCCGTCGCATCGCCCCGGAGGATCGCACCGCCTACGCCCACGACGACGAGGGGCCGGACGACATGCCCGCGCACCTGCGCACCTGCGCACGGCGCTGACCGGCGTGCAGCTGTCGATCCCGGTCGCGAGCGGCCGGCCGGTGCTCGGCACCTGGCAGGGCATCTATCTGTTCGAGCACCGCCGCGCGCCTCACCGGCGCCGGATCGCGCTGCACCTGCTGGGGGAATAGCGCCGCCGCCCGATCAGGCGGCGGTGTCCTCCGCGTCCAGGCCATAGGCGGTATGGAGCACGCGCACCGCGAGCTCGGTATAGTCTTCCTCGATCAGCACGCTGACCTTGATCTCCGAGGTGGTGATCGCCTGCACGTTGATGCCGCGATCGCCCAGCGTCTTGAACATGGTGGAGGCGACGCCCGCATGGCTGCGCATGCCGACGCCGACCACCGAGATCTTGGCGACGCGGGTGTCGTGCACCAGCCGGTCGTAGCCGATGGTCGCCCTTTCGCGATCGAGCACGTCGAGCACGCGCGGCAGCTCGGCCTGGTTGATCGTGAAGGTGACGTCGGTCGACCCGGTCGAATGCGCGACGTTCTGCACGATCATGTCGACGTTGATGCCGCCGTCGGCGAGCGGGCCGAAGATCGCCGCCACCGCACCCGGACGATCCGGCACTTCGGTCAGCGTGATCTTGGCCTCGTTCTTGTCGTGCGCGATGCCGGTAATGAGCTGGCGTTCCATGTCGTCCACTTCCTCTTCGCCCACGATCATCGTGCCCGGTTCCGCCGCCGCATCCGCGTCCGCAAAGGACGAGAGCACCTGGACGCGGACCCCTTCCTTCATCGCGAGCCCGACCGAGCGCGTCTGCAGCACCTTGGCGCCGACGCTGGCGAGCTCCAGCATTTCCTCGTACGTCACGCGCTTGAGCTTGCGTGCGCGGGGCACGATGCGCGGATCGGTGGTGTAGACGCCGTCGACGTCGGTGTAGATGTCGCAGCGATCCGCCTGCATCGCCGCCGCCACCGCCACCGCCGAGGTATCCGATCCGCCGCGGCCGAGCGTGGTGACGCGGCCGCCCTCGGCCAGCCCCTGGAAGCCCGGGATCACCGCGACCTCGCCGCCCGCCGTCGCGGCGAGCAGCGCCTGCGTATCGATCTCGCCGATGCGAGCGGAGGCGTGCGCGTCGGAGGTGTGGATGGGGAGCTGCCAGCCGAGCCAGCTGCGCGCGGGCACGCCGATCGCCTGGAGCGCGATCGCGAGCAGCCCGCTCGTCACCTGCTCGCCCGAGGCGACCACCACGTCATATTCGCGCGGATCGTAGAGCGACGAGGCTTCGCGGCAGAAGCCCACCAGCCGGTCGGTCTCGCCCGCCATCGCCGAGACGACGACCGCGACCTGGTTGCCGGCCTCCCACTCGCGTTTGACGCGCTGGGCGACGCTCCGGATGCGCTCGATCCCGGCCATGGAGGTGCCGCCGAACTTCATCACGATGCGAGCCATTGACCGAGCGCCTCACCCCCTTGGGAACATCGGGTTGCGCTGATAGGGAGGGGATATGGGAATGGCAAGCGAAGCACCTGCGGCGAACGGCAGCGTGGTGGCGGCGGAGGCCGCGCATTTTGGCACGCTGGCGGCCGACTGGTGGAATCCGCACGGCTCCTCGGCGATGCTGCACCGGCTGAACCCCGCACGGCTCGGCTTCCTGCGGCAGGCGATCGACGCGCATTGGAGCGGCGACGGGCAGGGCTTTACGCCGCTCGCCGGCAAGACCGCGCTCGACGTCGGCTGCGGCGCCGGGCTGCTCGCC
The DNA here is from genome assembly GCF_047975845.1 of Sphingomonas mangrovi. Taxonomy (NCBI): domain Bacteria; kingdom Pseudomonadati; phylum Pseudomonadota; class Alphaproteobacteria; order Sphingomonadales; family Sphingomonadaceae; genus Sphingomonas; species Sphingomonas mangrovi. The sequence continues at coordinate 84,577 of NZ_JBIUCZ010000015.1, forward strand.
GAGCCGCTCGCGCGGCTGGGCGCGGCGGTGACGGGCGTCGATGCCGCGCCGGAGAACATCGGCGCGGCGAGGGCCCATGCCGACAGCCAGGGCCTGGCGATCGACTACATCGCCGGCGGCGTCGAGACGGTGGCGGGGCGGCAGTTCGACCTGGTCACCTCGCTGGAGGTGATCGAGCATGTCGCCGATCCCGCCAGCTTCGTCGCCGGACTGGCGGCGGCGCTGGCGCCCAGCGGATTGATGGTGGTGTCGACGCCCAACCGCACGCCGCTGTCGCGGCTGGCGATGATCACGCTGGCGGAAGGCGTCGGCGCGATCCCGCGCGGCACGCACGACTGGGACAAGTTCCTGAGCCCCGACGAACTCACCGCGCTGCTGCGGGCCGAGGGGCTGACGGTGGGCGAAGTCCGCGGGTTGTCGTTTTCGCCCGCGCGCGGCTTCACCATCTCCGACGACACGCGGCTCGACTATCTCGTCACAGCCTGGCGGGCCTAACATGGCGGCGCTCGATCGCTTCGTCGCGGCGCAGGACGGGGTGTGGCCGCAGGCGCTCGCCGAACTGAAGGCCGGGCGCAAAACCAGCCACTGGATGTGGTTCGTCTTCCCGCAGATCGCCGGGCTCGGCCGCAGCGAGACCGCGCGCTTCTATGCCATCGCCGATGCGGCCGAGGCGCAGGCGTACCGCGCGCATCCGGTGCTGGGCGCGCGACTGGTAGAGGCGGCGCAGGCGCTGCTCGCGCACCGCGGGCGCTCGGCCGAGGCGGTGCTGGGCGGCATCGACGCGATCAAGCTGCGCTCGTCGATGACGTTGTTCGAGGCGGCGGCACCGGGCGAGCCGGTGTTCGGCGCGGTGCTAGACGGATTCTACGATGGAGAGCGCGATGCGGAGACGCTGCGGCTGCTGAACTTGGGCGCAGTCTCGTAGACGAACGGCCGACCGTGGGTGGTACCTGCCGTTGCAGTTCAGCGGTATCGCCTCGGTACAGGTTAGCGGTTGCGGCTCTTACATCCAAGTTTTCTGCGGTATTTGCTTGAATGCGGCGAAGGGTCTTTCCGCAGTGCGCCAGGAATTCTGTTTAACTGGCGTTTCGGTCCGCGCTTGGGGAAGGAGCCTCTCGTGAACAGACGCGTGCCGCTTTCTGCTTCTCCATGCCGACAAGGCGAGTGTCATCAACGTCGGACGCGAGTTGCGCAATCGCCACTTCCGAACGATGGTCGAGCAACTCGACCAGATGGCACCCGGCACTCGCTTCGCCACGACGCTTCCGAAATGAGAACGGTGCTGCCGCTCTTGCTCGCCACACTGCTGGCGGCCTGCGACGGGACGCCCGGCAACGGGGCCGCCTTGGACGACGCCGTTGCGTCGCCTGGCGCTGTACCCAGTAATACCGTGATGCCGGCGACAGCGCCCTCTCGTCCCGTACCGCCGTGGGACGCGAGCCAGTGCGGCGACGACGAGTATCAGAATGCCCGCATGGAGCGCCACCCGGCCCTCATCGAACGCAGTGCTGACGATCTGCTCGCCGCCTACGGCAAACCGCACGCCGAGAGCCGCTTCCGCGCTGGCGATGGCGTCGGCACCTACAGTGGCGGGGTAGCCAGCCAATTGCCCGGCGGTGCCGCGCACAACGCGCGCACACCGGTACGAGAAATTATTTGGCAGCGCGGCGGTTGCAACTTCGTCGTCCGTTTTCGCGAGGATCAAGGTGCTTGGCGGGTGTTCGATGCGTTCGAGGCATTGGCAGATGCGGACTTCTGAATGGTAAATGCCGAAGGCGGCTGGTTGGCGTCTGTATTGACGTGACCAGACAAGGGGGAGGGCAATATAGGCCGTCGTCATGTCGTCGAAGTCGACTGTCCCCGGCTGGGGGGCTTCTTGCGGTTGCCGTTCGGGGGTATCGGCCGGCAGTAGCTGCCTTTGAACCCACCGTTTTTGTGGTCTCTGGTGAGCAGGGCGGAGGGTGTCTCCGCCACCGATGACTGGAACTGGTAGCAAGCGGACTGACTGCTTTAGGGAAACCGCAGGCGAGCGCTGCCATCCCGAAAACGATGGTGAAATGGGAACGGCCGGAACTAATTGTGGGTTCAACCGGTGGTCGCAACGGCTTGGGCGAAGGTCTCAGCCGGCGTCTTGTAGAGCAAGGTTTTTCTGGGCCGCTCGTTGAGCTGGCGGGCGATGGCGCTGAGCTTGGCCTGGCTGAAGGTGGCGAGGTCGAGGCCCTTGGGGAGGTACTGACGCAGCAAGCGGTTGGTGTTCTCGTTGGTGCCGCGCTGCCACGGGCTCTGCGGATCG
>NZ_JBIUCZ010000016.1:0-84209 GCF_047975845.1 Sphingomonas mangrovi
CCCATTCACAACCCTCAACTCCTCGGCGCGGGGTGGAGCAGCCCGGTAGCTCGTCAGGCTCATAACCTGAAGGTCACAGGTTCAAATCCTGTCCCCGCAACCACAACACATTACGCCCCCGCGAGCCAACGCTCGCGGGGGCGTCTCGCGTCTATGCCCACCTCCGGTTAGAAAGCGCACAGTGGCGTGGACCAACGCGGGACGTGGCACACGGCTGCGCAAGACTGCAGGTCGCGAGTCTGAGCCCGCGTGCGGCGAGTTGTGTTGCCAAGCGCGACGTCTGTTCTGGCGCTTCGCCGCGGCGGTGGTTGAGCATGACGTCGAGCGGGGTTAGGCGCTCCGCGGCCTCTCGACCGGCAAGTACCCGGCCGCCGGGTGATCGCCGCATACCGCACTGGGCAGGTGCGCGCCCGATAGCCGCTGGTCGCCGGGGTCGACGCTATCGTCCGCTAGGAACCTTATCGATCGCTGCCGTGAGGGACGTGCCGGACAGGATGCGCAGCATCACTGCTCCATGGGATGGAACCTCCGCCGCATACCAGCCCGTCTTCCGGCCGAGCGACCGATGGGCCCAAAAGTTCGAGACGGTCGACACGAAGAGGCATGGAGGGGGGAGCCTTGCAGGAGAGAGATTGGGTTGCCGCAGGCACGTCGCGGACGGCGGGATCGGGCCGGGCGGGTCCGCCGGACTAAGACCGGCGGGTCGCATCCAGAAAGGCCGCAACCCAGACGAGCGGCGCGTTCCAGTTGATCGCGACCTCGTTCATCGAGAACGCGCGCCAGTCGTCGGTCCAGCAGGTCAGCCCGACGCATCGGCCGCGCATCGTCGCCGCCACGTCGTCGGCGAACGCGGTGTTGTTGGGACCGCCGGAGACCACCCCCGCGGGTGGCGCCGGGTAGCGCGGATCGACCGGATGCCAGAAGCGGTGGTGCGGAAAGCGCATCGGCCGCGCGCCGAATCCGGTGATGTACGACTGGTCGAGCGCATTGCGGCCGAGCAAATAGTCCATCACGTCGACGGCAGCGGTGCGGTAGCGCGCCTCGTGCGTGAGTTGCCAGGCGACCCCCAGGAGTAGCGCGCGGTTGAGCAGAACGCTGTTGGATCCCCAGTCATACTCATGGCTGGCATAGGGGAGGCGGTATCCGCTGCGCGTCCGCTCGGCGAGGAAACCGTCGGCCAGCCGCAGCACCGCCGCGCGGGCTGCGTCCCGGGCAGCACCTGCCGCGGGCATGGTCGCCAGGGTGGCGAGTCCCGCCTGGTCGACCGAGCCCCATGTGAGGTCCGGCTGGGGATGGGCGAGGAAGCGCGCGCGCATCACCGCCTGTTCGAAGGGCTGTTCGCCGGTGGTCGCATAGAGCTCGGCCGCTGCCCAGAACCGTTCGTCGTCCAGTGCTTCGTCGCCGTAGCCGCCGCTGCCGGTGAAGTCGCTGCTCGCGAAGAGCGCCGGGTGCCGCTCGGCCGCCGCCCAGGCGCGGCGCGCGGCGAGCAGCGCGCGCGCAGCGAAGGCGGGATCGCTCTTCTGCCAGATCCGCGCCGCCTGCGCTGCCACCGCAGCCATATTGAGCGTCGCGGCAGTGGTCGGCGGGTACAGCGCGCGGGGCATCCGGTCGTCCGCCGGCCGGGTGGGGAGGCCGGTCCATTGCGTGTCGGCAACCTTGCTGTGCACCAGTCCTCCGGCGGCGATGGTGCGGAAGTCTCCCGCCGCCTTGCCGCCGCCCGCGGTCTTCGCGACCACCAGTTGCGTGTCTTGCGGTACCTGCATCGAAAGCAGGAACTCGACCTCGACGCGAGCCTCGTCGAGCAGGTCGTCGCGACCATTTCCTGCCTCCGGCACCGCGAGACGCCCATCGGCGAACGCGTCGCCCGCGCCCCAGGCTGCGAGCCGCTCATGCAGGTCGAGCAGCGTCCAGGTGGCGATGCCGCCGTTGACGACGTATTTGCCGTGATCGCCGGCATCATACCAGCCGCCGGTCACGTCGAGCGAATAAGCGCAGCCGGGCCACCGGACGCCCCGCTGATCGGTGCCCGCAAAGCAGGTGACCCGGTCCGCCGGATGTCCCGCGGCACGCGCAAGATCCGGTCGCTCGACGAACCCGGGCAGGATCGGCACCGCGCTGCGCTGCTGGTAGAAGAACGCCATCGCGGCGGTGGCGAGCAGGGCGTAGGGCCGGGCGGCGATCGCGAAAGGGCGGCTCTCGGCATTTCCCGCCCGCAGCCGATAGCCGGTGCCGACCGGTGGACGGGCCGCGCTGAAGTCGATGCGCTGGAGCCGTTCCCCGGAAGCCGCGTCGGCCCCGAAGGGGATCGTCTCGCCCTCGGCAACCAATGCGCCCGCCGCATCGCGCAGGGTCCAGTGCTGGGCGGCGGCCTGCGCCGTCACCAGGATCGCGGTCTTCGGTCCGGCGCGCTCAAGTGCGATCTGACTCATGCGGATTTCCGGGCGCGGCGGTTCGGGAGCCGCGGCACCCAGAAGCAGCGCCGCCGCCGCTGCGGCGGCTCCCGCCGTCCAGAGCCGCGCCGTCTGGATTCGCCGCCCCATCATGGCGTCGTCCGCGGCGCGCAGACCGTCCCCCGCAGGTCGGTTCGGGCAACCGGGCCGGTCTGCGCGAACTCGAGATACGGGCGGGACGCGAGGTCATAGGCCGGCCAGTGCGGCAAGCCCGGGCCGTTCGGGTCGCTGCGGCGGACGAAGTTCAGCCAATAGGCCTGCAGCGGCGGCTGGCCTGGCTTGGGCAGATCGAACACATAGCGGGTCTCGCTCGCGTGATTGACCGTCTCGCCGGCCGGCGCATAGTCGAACTGATATTGCCACACCGGATTGCCGCGGGCGCGCAGCGCCTTCGACACCGCAATGGTGGGGCAGCGGAAGACGAGATCGGTGCCGAGTTGCATCGCGACGTCCCCCAGCCGCGGATCGGGCGCCGGGGCGGGCGTGCGGTCGAGGCCATAGGCGGCGCGGACCGCGGCGGTGTTGCGAGGGAATTCTCGCGCGATGACGGGCTCCGAGTCGCGGCCCGAGTAGCCGGTGAACTCTTGCGCGTTGACCCCGATCAGGAACGGCGCGCGTGCGAAGCGGCCAGCGGCGAGCGTTTCGGCGGGCGTCTCCCGCAGCACACGACCGTCGACCACCGCGTGCAGCCAGATGAAGCTGTTGTCCTCGACGCCCGGCGCTTCGACGGTCTCCTGCGCCTGCAGGATCGCAGCGACGGGAAGGGCACGAAGCTGCGCTGCGCTGGCTTTGGCGGGAAGCGCTGCCTTGCGCGCGATTGCCGCGCCGACGCGCTCATTCTCGGCGAGGGTGCGCGGGGGGACCCCAAAGCCCGGCGTGCCGCTCTCGGCGATGGCGCGTGCGAACAGCGTGCGGGATCCCGGGGCGAGCATATGCAGCCCGACGTCCTGCGCTCCGGCGCTCTCTCCGGCGATCGTCACCTGGGCGGGATCTCCGCCGAACCGGGCAATGTTGGCCTGCACCCAGCGTAGTGCCGCCTGCTGATCCATCAGCCCGTAATTGCCGGATGCGCCGCCCTGTTCCGCCGTCAGCGCGGGATGCGACAGGAAGCCGAGCGCGCCGAGACGATACTGGATCGAGACCAGCACGATCCCGGCGTCGGTGATGTGCGATTCGACCGTCCCGCCGCCCGCGCCGCCGCGATTGCCGCCGCCATGAATCCACACCAGCACCGGCAGCTTCGCCGCGGGGTCGATGCGGGGCGTCCGCACGTCCAGGAACAGGCAGTCCTCCGCCGAGCTGTCCGCGGCGGCCTGGTTCCAGCTGCCGTAGGAAGGTTGCGGGCAGGCGGCATGCGGTTCGGTCGCATCGGCCACCCCTTGCCAGCGCTTGGCGGGAAGCGGCGGGCGCCAGCGCAGCGGACCTGTCGGCGGCGCCGCGAAGCGGATGCCGCGGAACACGCCGCCGCCACCCGGCAGCGCCTCGCCGCGCACCCGCCCGGCCTCGGTCGAAACGACCGGCGCGGGCGTGGCGACGGCCGTGAGCGCGAGCGCAACCGCGATCATCGCGCCAGCCCCTGCGGCGCCGGCTTGGCAAGCGCCGTCCGGATCGCCGCTTCGGCGACCGGCCCCATCGCGCGATAGCCCGCGTCATTGGGGTGCACCCCGTCATAGGTCAGCGCCGGCGTCAGCGCGTCCCCCTCGTGCAGCGCCCCCCAATAATCGGCGTAGGTCGCGCCGGTCTCGGCGGCGTAGCGTCGCAGCCAGCCATTCAGCCGTGCGATCTTCGGCGCGGTTTCCAAGCCCGGGCGCCACGGGAAATGATCAGCCGGCGGAATCGAGGCGAGGATCACGCGGATGCCGTGGGCGCGCGCCAGTTCCGCCATCGACATGATGTTCGCCTGTGTGTCTTCGGCGGTCATCGGCCCGGTGTTGCCGGCGATGTCGTTGGTCCCGACCATGATCTGCACCGCGGCGGGCTTGAGCGCGATCACGTCCTGGCGAAAGCGCAGCAGCAGCTGCGAACTCGTTTGGCCGCCGATGCCGCGATTGATGCGATCCGGGGGGAAGAGCCCGGGAAGCTTGTCGATCCAGCCCTGCGTGATGGAGTCGCCGATGAAGACGATCCGCGGCGCCGAGGTTGGCACGAGTGCGGCGTTCGCCTCCCGATAGCGACCGAGCCACGCCCAGTCGGTGTGGAGCCGCTGTTCCGCCTCTTCCTCGGCCGTGCTCTTGACGGGGGCAGCCGGCCCCTGTGCTGCCAAGGGCGCGGCGGCGATGCCGGCGATCGCGGCGGCGAGCAGAAACGGCATGGACGGGGATCTTGTCATCGGATCGGCTCCAGGATGGCCACTGCGCCGCCCGAAGCGGCGAGGGTGAGCGTCAGCGGGTCGGCGGCGGTGACGGTGCCGCGCTGGTCGACGAGTTCGGTTGGGGCGGCGCCATCCTGCCAGCTGCGCAGCGCGAACCGCCCCTTGCCGAGGAAGGCAAGCGGCAGCGTCACCGTCCGTGCGGCGTCGGTCATCGCCCCGACGTACCAGGTGCGGCCCTTGCGCCGCGCCACCGCGACATAGCTGCCGAGGGTTCCGGCGAGGAAGCGCGTCTCGTCCCAACTCGCCGGCACCGCGGAGAGGAACTCGAGCCCCGGCTGGTCGCGATACGCATCGGGCGAGTCCGCGACCGACTGCAGCGGGCTTTCGTACACCACGTACATCGCCAGCGCCTGTCCGCGCGTCGTCTGCACCTCGGGGGCCACCGCCTGGATGCGGAAGGTTTCGGGCGTGCGGTTGCGATAGCCGCCCGGCGTATAGTCGAGCGGCCCGGCCAGCATTCGCGTATAGGCGAGGGTGACGTTGTGTCGCGCCGTGATCCGGCGCGTCCACTTGTTGTATTCGGCCCCCAGCACGCCTTCCTGGGTGAGGAAATTGGGCCAGGTCCGCGTCATCCCCCAGGGGTGGGTGGCGCCATGCAGGTCGAGCAGCAGGTGATGTCGCGCGGTCGCGTCCGCGAGACGATGGTAGAAGCCGATCATCTCCTGATCGTCGCGGTTCATGAAATCGACCTTGATCCCCTTGATCCCCCAGCGCTCGATCTGGGCGAGGATGCGATCCATGTCGCGGTCGAGCAACTGCCAATGGACCCAGACGATCAGGCCGACGCCGCGCTCGCGCCCGTAGGCGACAAGCTCGGGCAGGTTGAGCTCGGGGATCGGCCGGGTCGGGTCGGCGCCCTCGTTGAGGAACGGGCCGTTGCCGCTCGCCACATACCAGTTGTCGTCGACCATCATGTACGGCAGCTTCAGGCTGGCGGCGAAGTCGATATAGGCTTTCTCGGTCTCGTCGTTGGTGCCGGGCGAACGCACGCTCGAAAGCACCGGACCCGACCACCAGTCCCAGGCGGTCTTGCCGGGCTTCACCCACGAAAAGTCGCCGCGGGCAGTGGGATTGAGGCTGGTGAGCAGCGTGTTCTCGATCAGCTTGCCGGGCTCGTCGGCGATCATCACCACCCGCCACGGCGAGACGAGGCCGCTGCCCACATCGGCCTTTACCGCGATGTCGGGATCGTCGGGCCGGCGGGTGAGCTTGGCCGCCACGCCGAGGGCGCCGGTCTCGGTACCGGTCAGGTACATCGCCGGCCAGTTCTCAACCGCGGCCTCGGCAATCGCGAAGCTCGGGCCGTCGTCGCCGGTACGGCAGACGAACGGCAGTTCGTAGAGGTTGTGCGGCCGGACCATGCCGGCCCGCACCGGATCATACTCGCCCTCGTGGCTGGTCCCGAAGCTGCCGAGGTTGAGGCCGGTGCAGCCATAGTCCGCGGGAAAGGCGAACTGCGTCAGCTCGTTGACGAGCCGCACCGAGGGCAGCGACGCCTGCTGCGGGATCGCGTAGCGCATCGCCACACCGGTGTCATAGGCACGCACCACCAGGTCGAGCCGCCGTTGTTGCCCGGCAGGCTCGGCGAAGTGGACAACGATCTGGTTGTACCGCTCCGCGACCGACGACACCTTGCCCGCCGGCAGCGTGTAGCGATCGGTGCCGGTGCTGCGGTCGACGGCGGTGATGCGCAGCCCGTCCGACAGCTTGGCGTAGCGTTCGAATTCGAGCCCCAGCAGCGACGGCGCGAGGATCGTGCGGCCGCGCCGTGCGACCCGGTAGGTCGGCTGCCCCTGCGCATTGGTCCCCAGCGTCAGGACGACGCCGCCATCCGGCGAGGCGATTGCGGGAGGTGCCGGCTCGCGCGCGCCCGCCGAGGAAAGGGGGAGGGCGGCGAGCAGGAGCGCCGCGGCGGAGCCGATCGGCCGGAGCGAGGCTCGGGAAAGGTGCTGCGTCGCCATCAGATCCCCGCCAGCGCCGTGGCGTGCGCGCGGATCACGGCCTGGGTCGATGCATCGCTGTCGAAGACGCCGTACCAGCCCTGCGGCTCGTGCGGGGGATCGCCCATGTAGCCGAGATCGCCGCGCTGGAAGCGGTAGTCGCGATGCGGCGTCCGCGCCTCGCCGTTCCAGGCCCAGAAGTTCGAGCCTGCAAGCGGGCCGCCGGCCCGCGCGCTGGCTTCGACCGCGGCATAGATCTGACGGTAGAAGCGGTCCTTGAAGTGTGTCGACACCGCCGGGTCATAGGCGTCGGCGCCGTCGCGGGGGTAGCCGAACTCCTCGATCACCAGCGGCTTGCCGAGCGTAGTTGCCAGGCGGACGTGGGTGTCGAGATAGTCGGCGACCTTGGCGGCACCCGCATCATAGGTTCCGGCGAGATTGCCCGCGTCCATCCAGCTCCAGTTGTTTGGCCAGATATGGGCGGTGAGGTAATCGATCGCCGGCGAACGGTGCGCGTCGAGCACCACCGCCTCGCGCTCGATCGATCCCTTCAACCCTTCCGAGCCGGTGCAGACGAGCTGATCGGGGGCAAGCGTTTTGATGTAGCGGGCGGTCTGGTCGATCCAGCGATAGAAGTTCGGCAGGTTCGGCACGGCCACCGCCTCTGAGCCGCCGGGGCGCGGCTCGTTGGCGAGCTGCCACGCCATGACCGTCGGATCCTCGGCATAGCGGCGCCCGGTGACGCTGTTGGTGCGACCGACGACAGCCCGCACATAGTCGCGGTACATCGCCTGCGCCTGGCCGCTGGTGTAGAAGGCGGCGTTGAAGTCGGCGAACTCCGGCCACGGATGCGCCGGGTCGTTCATGTTGATGTAGCGGCCGCCGTTGACCCAGTAGAGATAGGTCATCATCCCGCCCGACCATTCCCAGAAGTTGGTCAGATAGACGACGGCGGTCATGTCCCGCTTCGCCATTTCCGCGAGCGTCCAGTCGAGCCCGGCGAGCAGATCCTGATTGTAGGTGGCGCTCTCGTCGCGAAAGGCCGGGGTGATCGAGTTCTTGAGCGGCGAAAGCTCGGCCGAGCCGAGGATGCGGAGGTTGCGGATGCCGAGGGCCTGAAGCCGGTCGAGCTCGCGGCCCAGCCGGGCGCGATCGCCGTATGCGGTGTCCGCGCCGAGCCAGGCGGCATACCAGATGTTGGCGCCGGCGTAGCGATAGGCCTCGTCGCCACGGCGGAACCCCGTCCCCTCGACGCGGACGAACGGCGAGTCGGATCGGGTCGGCCGGGGCAGCTGCGGGTTCACCGCGCAGGCGCCGACGAGCGCGGCACCCGCGACGATCATCGATCGGCGGTCGGTCAGACAGCGGTGGTCGGTCAAGGGGCGATACTCCTCAGATGGGGTGGGGCGTGGAAACGCACGCGGGTTCATTCGACCATCGCCAGCTGTCGGGCGGCGTTGGCATAGCCGGCGCGCATCTGGCGAAGCGCGCCGACGAGCTTGGCTTCGTCGAGCGCGTCGACGACCGGATCATAGCCTTCGGGCACGATGCCCTGTCCGAGCATCACGGCGACCCAGCTCGGAACGGCGAAAAGCTCGTCGTCGTAGCGGAAGATGCGGCCCTTCTCCCGGAACAGCGCGATCTTGCGTTCCAGGGTGTCGGGAATGGGCATGGTGCGCACGTGCCGCCAGAAGGGCGAATCCTCGCGTCGGGTCGCGTGATAGTGGAGGATGATGAAGTCGCGGATCGTCTCATACTGGCTGCGCATCAGCCGGTTGTATTCGTCCCGTTCGACCGGCGTGAAACGCATGTCGGGAAAGAGGGCGAACAGCTTGGAGATACCGGCCTGAACCAGGTGGATGCTGGTGGACTCGAGCGGTTCGAGGAAGCCGCCGGCGAGGCCGAGCGCGACCACATTGCCTTCCCACATCCGGTTCCGCCGGCCGGCGGTGAAGGAAAGGCGTCGCGTGGCAGCGGTGGTAGGTGCATCAAGGTTGGCGAGCAGCACGCGCTCCGCTGCGTCATGATCCAGAAAGCGGCTGGCATAGACGTGGCCGTTGCCGGTGCGGTGCTGGAGCGGGAGACGCCATTGCCACCCTGCGGTCCGCGCACTTGCCCGCGTGTACGGCAGGAGCGGCCGGACTCGCTCCGTCGGCACCGCGATCGCGCTGTCGCATGGCAGCCAGTGCGACCAGTCTTCGTAGCCGACGGCCATCGCCTCGCCGAGCAGCAGGCTGCGGAAGCCCGAGCAGTCGAGGAACAGGTCGCCCTCGACGACCCCGCCGCCGTCGAGCCGCAGCGCCCGGACATGGCCGGTGACGGCATCCTGATCGACATGGGTGATCCGGCCCTCGACCCGACGCACGCCCTGCGCCTCGGCACGCTCGCGCAGGAAGGCTGCATAGAGGCTGGCGTCGAAATGATAGGCATATTCCAGGCCCGACAGCGGCGAGCGGGGATCGGGCGAGGGCGGTGCGAAGCGGCCGTGCCGCGCCGCGACGGCCGCCATCGAATAGTCCTCGATCGGCCCGATGCCGTCGCGATCGCGAAGCTTCAGCCACAGCTGGTGGAAGTTCAGCCCCTCGATGTCCCTGCCGTGCGTGCCGAAGGGGTGGAGATAACGATCGGTGCCGTCGGTCCAGCCGACGAACTCGATGCCCAACTTCACCGTGCCGCCGGTCGCGCGCAGGAACGCCGCCTCGTCGATGCCCAGCCGGGCGTTGAAGCCGCGGATCGGCGGGATCGTCGCTTCGCCGACACCCACGGTCCCGATTGCTTCGGATTCAATCAGGCTGATGGTGCGCTGGCCGTCATCCAGGAATCGCGCAGCCGCGGCCGCCGCCATCCAGCCCGCCGTGCCCCCGCCGACGATCACCACGCGGCCGATCGGTGCGCCGCTCATCGCGCGCCTCGCGTCGCTGCGTTGAGATAGTCGGGGTAGGGCGGCAACGCTGCCGACACGCTACGAACGGCGCCGCGAAGCCGCTCGAGCGCAGCCGCCGCCGCTGCAGGCGGTACCGAAAGGGCGATCGGATCGATCCGCGCAGGCCGCACCCCGAGGCCGAGCAGCGCCTGCGTCCATTGGCCCGCGGCCATCATCTCTTCCTCGACCGGTGGAAGCGTGCCGCGCTGGCGGAACTGGGCGAGCGCTGCAGCAAGTCCCGCCGGCGCCGGGCGTGCGCGCAGCGGGTGCCAGAACTCGCCGCGCTGCGGGCTGCCTGCGAAATAGAAGCTCGCGGCATAGTCGCGCATGTGGTCCGCGCGGAGCGTCGCCCGGCGATTATACTCGGCGGCCAGCGACGGCTCGGCCGCGCATCCCGGCATCAGGCTCAGAGCGAGCTCCAGCTGCGCGCAGGCCAGCGTGAAGCCGAGGCAGCCGAGTGGCCCCACCGCCGCGGCGGCATCGCCCAGCACCAGCAGATTGCCTGCCATCGGGGTCGCGAGACGGCCGGGGCGCAGCGCGATCCGCTCCACGGCTGCCGCCGGTCTGCCGAACTGGCGCGTCGCGCTCGCGTCGCCGGTGACGGTACTCGCATAGCCGAGCGCCTCGACGCTCCGGTCGGCAAGCGGCCAGGTGGCGCTCCACCCCGTCCGATGGGCGGTGTAGCGATCGGTGGGGGAGGGACCGCCGGAGCCATCCGCCAGCAGCAGGCGATCGACCGGCAGCGCTGCCGACCAGTCGATCCGGACGGCGGCATCGGGCAGCAGGCAGGCGGCTGGGCCGCTTGCATCGACGAACAGATCGGCCGTGATCCGTCTGCCGTCGTCAAGCAGCAGAGCGTCGATGCCCGTGTCGCAGTGAGTGGCGGAAACGTTCGCGCTTCGAACGATGGCGATCCGCATCGCCTGGGCACGCTCCCCCAGCAGCGACCGGATGCGGTCCGGATCGAGCCGCAGTGCGAAGTCGAGCTGCGACAGGAGCGGGTATCGGGGAGCATCGTCCGGGTGGATGAAGCGCTCCGCCGCCGCGAGGCTGGCGCCCGGGAGCAGCGCATCGAAGCGGCCGACGGCACCCTGCGCAAGCCAAAGCTGGTGGAGCGCAGCGCCGTGGACGGGCGGTGCCCGTTCGCCGACCCCAAGGGTGAAGGGCGTCTCGCCCCAGTCGAACCGCTCGCCGATGCGATGAGTGGCACCGGAGGCGAGCAGCGCCGCTTCGTCGAGTCCCAGCGTGGCGAGGAACGCGAGCGCTGGCGGGAGGGCTACCGGCAGCCGATCCGCGAGCGCGGCGGGATCGTCCGGGGTCGCGATCACGGCCACGCTGGCAAGCGGCAATGCGCGGGCGAAGGCGATCGCACTCAACAGCGCGATCGGGCCACCCCCGACGATCGCGATTACCCGCGGCGCCGCGCGGCAGTTTGCGGCCCCTGTCACGCGGCGATCGCCTGCTGGGAAAGATAGGCCGCATGGTCGGGAAGGCGGGCGGCCGCAGCGGCGACGCCGCGCTGCAATGCGGCGAGCGCACGGTCGAGCGCCGCCGCGTCCGGCAGATCGGCACGGGGATCCCACCCGTCCGGAACGATGCCCTGGCCAAGGTAGACGGCGATCCAGCTCGGCTCGAGGAATAGGCCGTGGGTGTAGCGGGATACCTGGGCGGTTCTGCGCCACAGCGCCATCTTTTCCGCCAGGCTGTCCGGGATCGGCATCGTCCGGACATGATCCCAGAACGGCGAATCGCGTCGCGTCGTGGCGTGATAGTGGAGGATCAGGAAGTCGCGGATGCGATCATATTCCGCATCCACCTGGGCGTTGAAGCCGTCCCGGTCCGCGGCGGCGACAGTCGGACCCGGGAAATGCTCGATCAACTGGGTGATCGCCATCTGCGCGAGATAGATGCTGGTCGATTCGAGCGGCTCGAGAAAGCCGGAGGCGAGCCCAATGGCCAGAACGTTGCCCACCCAGCTGCGCTGCCGCCGACCGGCACGAAAGCGAAGCACCCGCGGTTCGGCGAGCGGGGGCCCCTCCAGCGCGCCGACCAACGCATCTGCCGCCGCTGCGTCCGAGACATGGGCGCTGGAATAGACATAGCCGTTGCCGATGCGATGGCGCAGCGGGATCCGCCACCGCCATCCGGCCGGCATCGCCGTCGCGCGCGTGAACGGCTCGATCGGCCCCGGCGGCGCGACGCAGGGCGCCGCCACAGCCCGGTCGCAGGGCAGCCAGTGGGACCAGTCTTCCCAGCGCGCGTCCATCGCCTCGCCGATCAGCAGCGCGGGAAACCCCGAGCAGTCGATGAACAGATCTCCCTCGATCCGCCGACCGTCGGAAAGGAGGATCGCGCGGACGTCGCCACTCGCCGGATCGCGGTCCACCGCCGTCACCCGGCCTTCGGTCCGCATCGCGCCGCGCGTCTCGGCATGGGCGCGAAGGAACGGTGCGAAGCGGGTGGCGTCGAACTGATAGGCGTAGCCGAAGCTCGAGGCCAGATCGGCGGAATCGGGGCCCGGTCGCGCGAAGCGACACGCGCGGGCTGCGGTCACTGCGGCAGAAAAGACTTCGATCGGCGCGACGGTGCCGGCGTGGTGCCGCCGCAGCCAGTAATGGTGGAAGCCGACCTGGCCGAGCTGCTGTCCGTAGGTGCCGAACGGATGGATGTAGGAATCGCCGACCCGCCCGAAGTCGCGGAACTCGATCCCAAGCTTGAAGGTCGCGTGCGTGGCAGCCATGAACGCCGCCTCGTCCATGCCGATCCGGGTGATGAACGCGCGGAGGTGGGGCAAGGTCGCCTCGCCCACACCGACGATACCGATATCAGTCGATTCGACGAGGTGGACGTCCGCCGCCGCAGGCACCAGGCTCACCAGCGCCGCTGCCGTCATCCAGCCCGCCGTTCCGCCCCCCACGATTACGATCCTGATAGGCTCCGAAACGGTCAAAAGTCGCCCCCTCCTTGCGACGTCGTTGCGCCACCTGTTGCCCGAGAACCTACCCTGCGAAGCAAGTATCGCAAGGGACGATACTTGTCTTGACCGGATGCTGGCCATGTATACGCTAACATGTGCTTCGAAGGCAGCTGGCTGAAATCGGAGCGACCAGACTTTCCGGCGTTGAACCGGAAGGCGGTCCAGGGATGAGGGAGAAGAGGGCATGACTACGGATCGTGGACTGCGTGCCGTGAGCCGCCGCAGCGCGCATCGCCTGCGGCTGGGGGTATCGGGACTGGCGCTGATTTGTGCGGCGACGCCGGTATGGGCGCAGACTGCGCCGGGCACGCAAAATGACGACGACGCGACACCGACCAAGCCGGTCGCCAGCGGATCGCAGGGAACAACCTCCGGCACGCCTGGCGTGGACGCCGGAACCGGCGCCACCGCTCAGGATCAGGCGGGCAGCACCACTGGAACGTCGGGCAGCTCGCAGGATGCCGCAGTAGAGGCGCCGGACACGAGCCGTGACGAGATCGTCGTCACCGGCGTTCGCCAGAGCCTGGCAACCGCGCAGAACATCAAAAAGAACTCTGACACCGTTGTGGACGCGATCACCGCGCAGGACATCGGCGCGCTGCCGGATCGTTCGGTCAATGAAGCGCTGCAGCGAGTGCCCGGCGTCGCAATCAGTCGCTTCGCCGCACCGACCGATTCTGCCCACTTCTCGGTAGAGGGATCAGGCGTCGTCATCCGCGGCCTGAGCTATGTCCGCGGCGAGTTCAACGGCCGCGATACCTTCGCCGCCTCGGGCGGGCGCGAGATCGGGTTCAACGACGTGCCGAGTGAGCTGATCGGATCGGTCGAGGTGTTCAAGAACCTCACCGCAGACCTGATCGAGGGCGGCATCTCGGGCACCGTCAACATCAACACCCGCAAGCCGTTCGATCAGGACCAGCGGCTGATCTACCTCTCCGGGAGCATGAACTACGGCGATCTGGCGCAGCGCGGCGCGCCATCCGTCGTGGGACTGTATAGCCAGCAGTTCGAGTTGGGGAACGGGGGCCGCATCGGCGTGCTCGCAAGCGGCAGCTATTCGCAGCAGTTCAGCCGCGCGGATGCGGTCTTCGTGTCAGCCTACCTGCCGCGGTACAACGACGACACCAACGGCAACGGCGTTCAGGATGCGGGCGAGGGGCGCGTCGTCAATGCCGGCACCCAGTATCAGGCGACGCTGTTCGACACCTATCCGGTGCCGGAGGGTCGCGAATCGGTCTACGTCCCGATGGGCGGCGGCAATCGGACTCAGACGTTCAACCGCGAGCGCATCGGCGTGTCGGCGGCCGCGCAATACGAGAACGCTGCCGGCACCGTGTTGCTAACCGGTCAGTACCTCCGCACGGATTCGCGGCAGAACTGGATCGAGCATACAATTGAGCCGAGCTTGAGCCTAACGGACTCCGTGCTGATCAAGCCCGTACCGGGGACGACGCCCACCTATGACGGCAACGGCGTGCTGACGAGCGGATCCTTGTACCGGCCGACAGGGCCGATCTCCGGCAATCTTCCCGGTGGCGGCTATGGCGAGCTTACGCAGTTCGCGCCGAACGGCGGCCCGATCGTGTTCGCGAACCGCTACACCGAGGGAAAGGCAGTCACCCAGGATTTTTCGTTCAACGCCAAGATCGATCCCGTCGAGCGACTGCACCTGAACCTCGACGCGCAATATGTGAAATCGAACTCGGACAGCATCGACGACAATGTCGGTACCACCAGCTACGGCGGCTTCGGCATCGACGTGACGGGCAAGCACCCGCAGGTGACGTTCGAGCCGCAGGGCCGCGACCCAGCCGAGTATTTCAGCAACCTGTCGTCGATCTACTTCCACGACGCGATGAACAATCGCACCGACAACGACGGCGAAGAATGGGCATTCCGCGGCGACGTCCAATACGACTTCAGCGAGGACAGCTTTCTGCGCAAGGTGCGGGTCGGTGGCCGCTATGCCAAGCGCGACCAGACGGTGCGTACCAACGACTACAACAATTGGGGTGCGCTGTCGGAGACCTGGACGAGCGGTGGCCCGATCGCACTGGGAACGGAGGCCAGCAACGTCACGCTGTTCCCCTACTCGGACTTCTACCGCAACAACTCGACCCAGCCGCCAGCGACGAACTATATTTCCGACGCGGTGCTTCGCGATCATGATGCGCTGACGGAAATGCTGCGTCGTGTGGCCGCCGCGGGCGGTGGCACCTATGTGGCGCTCGAGGATCGCACCGACCTGGTGGACGATTATTTCCGATCGAATGAGTATTACCGGAATAAGGAGACCACCTGGAGCGCCTATGCCCGGGCCGATTTCGGCGTCGACGACTTAGGCAACGGCATGTCGCTGTCCGGCAACATCGGTGTGCGGTTCGTGCATACCAAGGACCAATCCTATGGAGCGCTGACCTTCCCGTCCCAAAGCCAGATCCTCGGAAGCTACACCAACGCTGCGGACTTCTGCGGCGCCGTCCTTCCCGGCAACACGATCCCCGCTTTCTGCTTGCTGACACCGGCTCAGCAGACTGCGGTGCTCGACTTTGCCAACGGAGAATCTTTCCCGGAGGTCGCGGCCCAGAGCTTCAACCACTGGCTGCCGAGCCTCAACATAAAGCTTCAGGCCACGCCGAAGCTGCTGTTCCGCTTCGCCGCCTCTAAGGCGATCTCGCGTCCAAACTTCGGGGACCTGCGCAACTTTACGGGGGTCACGCCGGGCACCGCAAGCGCGGCCAACTCGTCAAGCTCGTTCGGCTTCCAGTCGACCGCGCGCAACCCGTTCCTCCGCCCGGTCGAGGCCAAGCAGTTCGACCTCACCGCGGAATGGTATTTTGCCCGGGTCGGCTCGCTGACTGGCGCGGTGTTCTACAAGCAGCTGTCGAACATCATCCTCGACAACTATGGTTATACCCGGACGTTGGCCAACAACGGCCAGACCTTCGACGTGCTGATCAACGGCCCGGCCAACGCGCCGGGCAAGGGCGACGTCAAGGGCTTCGAACTCAGCTACCAGCAGACGTACGACTTCCTGCCGGGGCTGCTGTCGGGGCTCGGTGCGCAGGCAACCTTCACTTACGTGAAGCCGGGCGATATCCCGAACGGGGTGCCGTCGAATCCCGACCTAAACAATGCGCCGCCCGTCGACACGGGTTCCCTCTACGAGAATCTGCCGCTCACCGGGCTGTCGAAGTATAACTTCAACGTCGCCGCGTTCTACGACAAGGCCAACATCTATGCGCGCTTCGCCTATAGCTGGCGGTCGAAGTTCCTGTTGACCAACCGTGACTGCTGTTTCCCCTTCCTGCCGGTATACGCCCTGGCAGGCGGACAACTCGACGGATCGATCTTCTTCACGGTCGACAAGAACTTCAAGATCGGCGTGGAAGGGCAGAACCTGCTCAATAATGTCACCAAGACGTCGTATCTTCTAAACGGCGATGGTCAGATGGCGCCGCGGTCCTACTTCGTCAACGACCGGCAGTTCTCGATCACCACACGTCTGACCTTCTGACCGGAAGAACGTCTGGCAGGGCGTGACCTAGGGCGTCGCTTTCCACCGTTTGGGCGGTACGAACGCGACGCCCCGATTTTTTCGGTGCCCGGTAGGTCGCAACGCCGCCGCGGAGAACCTCTTTGGCGCGAAACACGGAATGCGCAGTCGGGCGATCAAGGCGTTCGGGGCGATCTCAGGGACTTTGCTACCTCTCTGCCCCCGGTCGCATGAACTGCCGCCTGTCGCAAGAAAGCGAGCCGACTCTTCTATAACTTGAAGGTCTTTATGGGGCGGGTCCGGTTCGCAGAAGCAGCCGCGGCGCCGACCTGGCCAAGTCCGGAGTTGGCAAGCGAGAAAGGCGGCTTGAACATGTCGGTATGCGTCTTCTGACTCGCGTCGTAGGAGAGTAGATGGTGCACTGTTGTGCGGGGCGAGCGTCCAGCTCTGCTGACCATAGTCGGCAGCGCAGGCCCAGGGAGCTTCGACGACCAGCGGATTACCTTGCTCTGCCCATCTTCTCTCCTTCGTCGCATTCACCGTGCTAGCTCTGGCGTGATCCAGACGCGGGCTTACGCCATGAAGCGGACGTACTTACGTGTCAGCAGGGTGCCGGCGCCAGCGATCAGCAGCATGATGTCGATACCGAGGCCGGCCACGGCTGCGCGAGAGGTGGCGAGATGGCACGTCCCGAGCGTGATCAGCGCTACGGCCAGTGCGAGGCGCAGACAACGCGCGGCCGCGGTGGCCGGGAAGCGTAGCGTGTAGAAACCAAGCAGCAGCGCCACAGTTGCGCCGAGCCATGTCGCGAGAACCGCCGTCGCGATGGGCAGCATGATCGCCACCAGTGCCGCCAGTGCAAGGGTGAGCGGCTGACCCCAGGCGACCGCTACCCACAGCCGCTCCCATCGTGGTACCGCACGTCCCTTATCGCGTCGTCGTGCCAGCCAGATCGTGACCCCGCTCGACGTCACCACGCAGAGCGCAAGGCCGAGAAGACCGTAGAGGATGCGTACGGGCACTCCGCCGTACCATCCGAAATGCAGCTGGCCGATCCCGCCGAGAATGCGCGTACCCGCCACCAGGTCTTGCGGATGCTGGTCCTTGAGCACGCGGCCGGTCGCATCGAAGCTCGTTGTATCCTGCGGCACGAGCAGTCGGTGGCGCTCCGACGTAACAGCGATGCGCGCGTCGGCGCGGCCGGCATTCTCGATCGTCAGCTGGTGCGGATCCGCGCCAGGTGCGCGGCGGCGCGCCTCGGAAAGCACCGCGGAAAGCGGCGGCAACGGAGCGGGCGCCGCGTTTATCGCGGGTGGCGGGTCGAGAAAAAGGCCGTACACTTTCGCCGTATCGCCGCGGTACAGCAGCATCGCCAGCACACCGACGATCAATGTGCTGAGCCCCAGCAGCGCCCCGGTAAGGGCGATCACGACGTGGAACGGCAGCGCCCAGATGCCGAGCCGGTTGTGCAGGTCCGCCTCCTGCAACCGCCTCGATCCGCCGAGGCGCAGGTGAAAAGCATCCTTGAACACGCGCGGATGCGCGAGGATGCCAGACACGAGCGAGGACAACAGCGCCACACCCGCCAACCCAACGATGAACTCGCCCCAGCTACGCGGCAGGTGCAGCGCGATGTGAAGATTCAGGATAAAATCCGAAAACGCCGTCGCCTTTTCGACGAGGGCGCCCTGCGCATCCACAGCCCACTCGCGCTTATACGTCGACGAATGAGCGATGATCGCTGCGCCCGGCTCGTCGACAGACGGCAAGGCGGCATAAAGGGTCGTGTCGGCCGGCACCTGCCGTCCCGCGGTATTGAGCGCGCGCGCCATCGCCGCATCGTCGATCCGGGTGACGACCGGCGCGGCTGGCTGTTCCCAGCGTTCTAGGTCGTGAACGAAGACCGCCAGCGTGCCCGACAGGCACACCAGATAGATCACTGCAGCGAAGGCGAGGCCGAGAATGCCGTGTCCGCTGAGCACCGCGCGGACCGTCGCCGGCGATAGCGGCCACCGGCTCTTCCCCTTTGTCGCGTTCACGCCAGTCCTCGCATCGCCGCAAGCGCGAAGCCGGCGATCGTCGTCCCGATCAGCACCGCCAGCGCGCGTAGCAGGCGCTGGTCCGCGAGTGTCCAGGTCATTGCCAGTGCCCAGGCCAGCGGCATCAACAGCCCGCCGACGATGATCCGCGTGCGCGGGTCACCGGGCGTCCAGGCAGCGTAGCAGAAGGCGATTCCCATTGCGGCCGTCATGCCAAGCGGTCCGGCAAGCAGGAACTTGAGCCAGCCGCGCCACGCACGAGATGGACCTTCCAGCGGCTCGAGCGCGAGGCTGTCACGCGACACGCGCGCCGTCCGCACGACGCGCCCCTGCGCCACGACGCCGATTGCCCCGACGCCGACCGCCGCGGTTGCCAGCGCCACGCCCTTTACGGGGCCGACCGCCAAAGCGCCGAGCAACAGGGTGGCGAGCAGCACGATCCATCCTGCCGCGACCAAGGCCGGGCGATCACGGGCACGATCGGCCCAGGCGCGGCGCAGCAGTACGGCGCCGCTCGCGCCGCCCGCGGCGCTGGCCACAGCCACTGCCAGCATCAGAAGTGCACCTCCAGGCCGCCGCCGAACGTCTGGGGGTCGCCGAGGATCGCACGGTTGCTGCTCGCGAAATCATACTGCTTGTACGCTTCGTCCAACAGGTTGCGCGCGTAGGCGAAGAGCGTGAAACGCTCCACTTCCCAGCCGATCCGCGCATTGACGACGGTGCGCCCCGGCAACTTCCCCTGCACCTGCGTGACGCCGACATCGCTGTAAGCCGGCCCCCGATAGTTGGCGTTGAGATTGCCGACGACAGGACCGACGCGCGCATTCACCCCGCCTGCGACCGTCCAATGCGCCGCATAGGGGAATTCCGACCCGGCGAGATCGATGGCGCTGGTTGCGCCATTTGGCAGCGTGAAATCGTCGAACTTGGTGCGGACGTGACCGACCGAGGCGTAGGCGTCGACCGCGTGGCCGATCCGCCCCTGTGCCTCGATCTCGAACCCGTAGAGGTGCGACTTGCCGGCGTTGACCGTGTTGTAGTCGAACTCGTTCAGGCCGAAAAAGGCGTTCGTCTGCTGCTTCTTCCAATTGATGTAGAAGAGGTTCGCATTCAGCGTCAGCCTGCCGTCCAGCCAGCGCGAGCGCAACGATCCCTCATAGTTCCAGCTATATTCGGGGTCATAGGGCACCAGCAGGGCGCGCGCCGGGTTCTGGCTGGATCCTCCAGAGCGATAGGCGCGCTGCACCGTTAAGGTGGTGGTGACGTCGGGCGTCCATTCCATGCTGATCCCCGCCTTGGGAAGAAAGGCATCGAAGCTGCGCGCATTGCTCGCCCGCGCCGAATTGGCGCCTTGCACGAGCCCGAGCACGCCCTGATTGACGGCCGAGATGGCGAGGAACAAGGGGGTTCCCGGCGCGCCGAATGAGGTCGGGGTCGGCAAAGTGCCGGCAAAGGTTGCCACCGTCTCTGCCGTGTAGCGGTTCGCCTCGTGATCGTAGCGGAAGCCGCCGATCAGCGAGAGCCGGTCGGTGAGGCGGTAGCGTGCATCGCCGAACAGCGCCGCCGTGCGCACGAGTTGCGGCGCATCGGCGGCATAGGCGATCGGAATAACCGGCAGCGCGTCGGTATAGAGGTTGGCGATCTGCGTCGCCGTCGCGGCGGGGAAGCCGCCGCCCTGCAACAATGCTGCGATCGTACCGGTCGGCGTGGTGATGTTCAGCCGGTTTGCGGCGACCAGCCCGCCCGAGCGGCGATAGGCCCAGGCGCCCAGCACGCCGCTCAGCCGCTCGCCGTCGTAGTTGAGACGTAGTTCCTGCGTCCAGGTGCGAAAGTCGTTGGTGTTGTCGACTACCTGCAAGTCCGCCGCCGTGCCATCGGTGTCGATCGTTGCACGCGTATGGGTCTTGTTGAAGGACGTGATGCTCGACAGACGCAGTCGCGGCGTGATTTCGTAGCTGGCGTCGAGCACGGTGATGTCGCTTCTGACATGCCCGCGACTCGGCGCATTCCCGGTTGAAACGCGGTTGTCGTAGAAGTTCGGCACGTCGGTTCGGGTGTATTCGTACAAATAGCCGCCGTCGCGCCGCACGCGATTGTAGCTCGCCTGCACTTCCAGCCCCGGCAGCGCGCCTGGCGTCCATCTCAGCTTGCCGCGCAGGTTGAGCGATTGGAGCGCGTCGTCATAGCCGCCGCGCGTGACGTTGCGGATGAGCCCGCGATCGTTGCGTCGCTCGGCCGAGAACCGCACGCCGAGTTCACTCCGGATCAACGGGCCGCCGACTGCGGCCGAGAAGGTCCGGTCGTTGAACTCGCTCCACAGCACGCGCGCGTCACCGCTGTACTCGGTGGTCGAGGCGTCGCGTGTCGTCAGTACGATCGCACCAGCGAGCGCATTGAGCCCCTGAATGGTCGACTGCGGGCCGCGCAGGATCTCGACCTGCTGGATGTCCCACAGGTCGGTCGGGCCTCCGAACAGCGCCTCGCGGGGGATCGGCGCGCCATCGACATAGACGGTCGCCGTGTCGGCGTTGCCGCCGGCACCCACGCCTTGGTTGTTGATCCCGCGGATCGTGAAGCCGGCGCCACCATAAGTTTCGGCGATGTTGGCGGTGCGGTTGTAGATATCCTGGATGGTGAGGATGTTCTCCTGCTGAATTCGCTCGGGCGTGGTCACCGCAACGCTCGTCGGCGTGTCCTGCAGCGTGCGGCTGGACTTTTCGCCCGTGACTACGATCTCCGCGCCTTGCGGTTCGTCCTCCGCCTGCTGAGCGTTTGCGGCATCGGTCCAGAACAAGGCGCACGTCAGCGCCGAGATGTAGATGTTGCGCATCATGTCCCCCAAGAATGCCGATGCCTCTGGCAACACCGCTATCGCGAGTCAATTGCATATACGTAGGCGGCGGGGGAATGATCTCCACGCGCTTCAGCACGGTCAGGCCTCTTCGGCCACTGAGGCATTCTTGAACCAATCGGCGTCGTAGCCGCAGTCGTCCAGCAGCCACTGCGCCTCCGGCAGATCGTCCAGCACCGCCGCTTCGCCAATGTGGTCACCACCCTTTTCATCGGTCGTGCGTACGGGCAGGGCTCGTCGGGTCGGTAAGCCAATCGCCCCCTCACGTCCGCTGATTACCCACCTCAGGTCCTAGCCGGCCGAACTCGGCTCACGGAACGCCGCGACTGGGTGAGATGATGGATGGACGGTGACGGTCATGCCGGACGTGAGGTCGAGCTGCCTCGATCGACCACCTCCCAGCACGGTCACGCGGACGATCAGGCGCCGCGGCGAGACACCTCTGGCGTCGATGAGGCGGCGGCTGTCCTCAACGACCTGGTTTGCCCAGACTCTCGGACCATTGACGGATGCAGTCGGCCCAGGACCCGCCCCATCTTCGAAAGGGCCCTACGCTGCGCGGTGGGCGAGCAGCGGTAGGGGCCCGTGGCGAGGAAGAGCAAATTCACCGCCTTCCAGCGCTCATCCGCAGGAAGCGGAAACTACCCGGCCATCTTCGACCGTCACGGTTATGCGCTCGACGCGATAGTCCTTGGTCGTCGGGTCACCGGGGGCGATGCGCCGGACGATCGTGCTGCCGGTGCGGTGGAGGATTGTAGCGTCGTCAGGCGGAACTTGGCCCACGAGCGTCGCGGCAGCATCGGCGCTGCATTCCGCCGCACCGGCAGGATCGCCAGCACGAGTAGAGGCGCAGGCACCCAACCCCAGCGATACCATCAGCGTGCTTAGGGCAATCATCTTCATCGTCGTACCTCCGTTTGCGTAACCTCGCCGTTAGCGGGTCGAACAGGAACGATAGACGTAGTCGGCAGGGTAAAGCCGCAACAAGGCTTGGATTGCCGCGATGCTCCGGCGGTACGATTAGCTCGTGCCAATATCCAGCCATCGGCAGGGGGAGCGGCTAGAATGTGGCCGTTCCCGCCGCCGGTTAAATGGCCGCGGCCCCGTAGCGGTCCGCGAGGTCGCGCGTCGGCGCGCTGTCCGGTCGGGCTTGGCTGACGCGCGCCCAGGCCGCCTCCGCTCCGCGCCGCTATTGGAACAGCAGGGGGTTATTGCGGCCGCCTGGGTTCGTGCCTCGGCCAGCGTAGGCGGTAGCCCGTATGGCGGCGCTACTGCCGCCGATAGAGTGCCCGTGTCCTGGCTCACCGCGGCGGGATAGGCGGCGGCGACCGTCGTTATTCGTGGCGCAGAGCCCAGGCCGGGGTTGCGCGGCTTGCACGCACCGCCTGACCGAGCACGGTCAGCACGGCAATGACCAGCCCGAGAGCGGTCCCGCCGATGAAGTAAAGCGGCGACACCGCGATGCGGTCGTGGAACCCGGCGAGCCATGTCCGCATCGCCACGAACGCGAGCGGCCAAGCGATCAGGTTGGCGATGAGGACGGGGCGGAGAAACTGACCGACGAGCAGCTTGACGATGTCCGCCGACGAGGCGCCAAGCGTCTTCCGAATGCCGATCTCACGAATCCGGCGTAGGGTGCTGAAAGAGGCGAGGCCCCATAGCCCGACACACGCGATCACAACCGCCAGCCCGGCACCGACACCGAACAATCGCGCCGCCTGCTCGTCACTTGCATAAAAGGACGCAAGCCGTTGATCGGCAGTGGCGACGACCAGCGGAACGTCGGGAAGGAACTGCTGCCAGGTCATTCGCACACGATCCAACATCGCGGCAGATTCCCCGGTGAAGCGGACGGCGGCGATCGGCTTTGGCACCCCCTCCCGGTGATATTGATAATAGGTCGCCGTCTCCGGTACTCGCGGCGAGAAGAAGCGCAGCCGGTCGATGACCCCGACGATGGTCCGAGGATAAGCGCCGCCAACGGTCTTGCCCACCGCCTCGGCGGGTGAACGGAACCCGAGCGCGGCTACGGCGGCACGGTTCAGGATGATGTTGCGGCCCTGCTTCCAGCGGGTCCAGTCGCTCGAATCATCGGTCGCGTGTGTATCGTCGAAGAAGCGGCCGGCGAGCAGCGTGGGGCCGTACGCGCGGAAGAAGTCCGGGCCGACACCTTGCGCCGTAATAGTCACGCCAGGGTCCGGCGTGCCCGGCATCGTGATCGCGTCGATATTGGTTTCGCCATCGCCCCCGGGACCGGCGCTTCCGTCGCCGACTGCGATGACGCCCGGTACTTGGCGCAGAGCCGCGAGGAACGGCTGCGCCCGGTCGGCAAACACCCGCTTGTCCGCCAGCGATGGAATGACGAGCAGGCCGTCGCGCCGAAAACCCAAGTCCGAGCGACGCGTCTGTGCCGTCTGCGCAACAAGCACGGCTGTGCCGATGATGAACGCGATGGCGAGGCCGAACTGGACGACCACCAACGCCTCGCGAGTTCGTCGGGCAGCCCGTCCGCCGCCAGGTGTCGGGGCGTACGCCAGGACCGCAGCAGCGGGGAAGCGCGCCAGCAGGAGCGCCGGATACAGGCCAGCCAAGCCGCCGATCATCAGAACCATCGCGATCAGCAGCGGGAGAACCAATGCGTATGGGAATGTCAGCGACAGACCGCCGGCGGCGTTGACGAGCGGCAAGCTCACCTCCGCGAGGATCAACCCGGCTAGGGCCGCG
Organism: Sphingomonas mangrovi; assembly: GCF_047975845.1. NCBI lineage: Bacteria > Pseudomonadati > Pseudomonadota > Alphaproteobacteria > Sphingomonadales > Sphingomonadaceae > Sphingomonas > Sphingomonas mangrovi. The sequence goes on from NZ_JBIUCZ010000016.1 coordinate 23,772, forward strand.
ATCGCCACGGTCACACAGGCCTCGCCGAGAAACTGGCGGACCAGCGTGGCGCGATCGGCGCCCAACACCTTGCGCATCGCCACCTCGCGGGCACGCAATCCCGCCCGGGCCGTCGCCAGGTTCACATAGTTGACGATCGCGATCAGCAGCGTGAGTACGCCGACGATGCCGAGCGTGATGACGGTGAGCTTGCGCCCGGCACTTTCCACGCCGGGCGGCTGGAGGTGGACTCGGGTGATCGGCAGCAGCGGCAGGCCAATGACCTTGTCGGGTGCAGGTCCAAGATCCTGCCCAGCATGGCGACGGATGAACGCCGGCATCTTTTCCTCGAATGCGCGTGCTGCCGTCTTGTCCGGAAAGCGCAGGAATGTGCTGACGCCCGCAGTGCCCCATGTGTACCAGTCCCATTGCGCCGGTGGTGGCTTGCGTGGGATCGGAAGGAGGATCGATGCCTTCAGGTCGGTGGTCGTCGGTAAGTCGTCGAAGACACCGGCGATCCGATAGCGTTCGGGTGCGTCGACGGCGACCGTGATGGTGCGCCCGAGAGGATCGGAGGCTCCGAACAGCCGGCGAGCCTCCGTGCGGCTGACGAATGCCGCAGACGGATCCTGCAACGCGGCCGCGCCTTCGCCGGACACCATCGGCAATGCGAAGACCTCGAAGAACGACGGATCGACCTGCGCGACGTCGGCTCTGGTAGCTTGGCCGTCCTGGATCAGTGCACCGCTGTCCTTGCCACCGCGGATGCGGGTCCCGACGATGCCGGGGAAATCCAAGCGCATCTGCTCCAGCAGTCCAGCCATGGTGCCCGGATAGGCGCCGTTGAGCGGACTAGCCGGTAGATGCAGTTCGGTCTGCACGAGGTAGATCTCATCATGGTGCGGCAGCCATTTCTCGAAGCTGGTCTCGAAGCGCACGTAGAGCGCCAGGACGGAGAACACCGCAATCCCGACGGCCAGCCCGCCGATGTTGAGCGCTGCGTAAAGCTTGTGGCGCGTCAACGCGCGGTAGAGCGAGGCGAGTGCGAAGCGGTTCATCGTCCGATCCTTCAGATCGCGCGAACGGCGCTGGCGACGATGCGGCCGTCGAGCATGTCGATGCGGCGCCGCGCCATGTCGGCGTGGCTGGGCGAGTGGGTGACCATCACGATCGTCGCCCCTTCGGCGTTCAGTCCGGTGAGGATGTTCATCACCTGCTCGCCATTGGCGGTGTCGAGGTTGCCGGTCGGCTCGTCCGCCAGGATCAGCTTGGGATCGCCGACGATTGCGCGAGCGATGGCGGCGCGCTGCTGCTGGCCGCCCGAAAGCTGGTGCGGATAGTGGCGCGCGCGATGGGCGATGCCTACCTTGTCCATCGCCGCCGCGATCCGCGCCCGGCGGTCGCCGGCGTCCTTGCGATAGGCGAGGCCCAGCGCGACATTCTCCTCGATCGTCAGTTCGTCGATCAGGTTGAAGCTCTGGAAGACGAAGCCCAGCGTCTCGCCGCGGAAGCGCGCCAGCGCGTGTTCGTCGAGCGTCGCCAGGTCGCGGTCGCCGAACAGATAGCGGCCGGCGGTCGGGCGATCGACGGTGCCGAGCGTGTTGAGCAGCGTCGACTTGCCGCAGCCCGACGGTCCCATGATCGCGACGAACTCGCCCGCTGCGACGTGGAGGTCGACGTCGTGGAGCGCGGTGGTCTCGACCTCGTCGGAGACGTAGCGGCGCTGGATGTTCTCAAGACGGATCATGACGCTGCCTTCAAGCGGATGTTGGTCGGGGCTGCTATGTCGGTCGAGCCAGGTGCCGGGGTTTGGCGCCACAGCATCATCGCGGCGCAGACCATCGCCAGCGCGACCGGCCTCGCACGTCGCTGCCGCCAGGGGTGCGCCGGCAGCACCAGCCGGCGGCCGATGGCGAGGCCGGATGCGGCGCTTGCGTGTATCGGCTGTTCCGTCATCATGGGTGACCTGTCACCGTTCAGCGCCGGAAACGCCAACGTGCTATGATGAAAGAGTTTTCTTCCTCCATGCCGTTCGACGCCATGACGGCGTTGAACACCATGTCCGGAACTGGACAGTCGGAAACCACTGCAACCGCCTGGGACATCTTGTTGGTCGAGGATGACTCGGTCATTGCGCGGACGACCGAGATCCTCTTCCGCCTCGCGGGGCACCGTCTCGACATCGCGACCGATCCGGATGCCGCGTTCCTGATGCTGGCGCGCCGCCGCTATGACCTGATCCTGCTGGACATGAACTTCGCCCCCGGTCGGTCGAGCGGCGACGAAGGCCTCGCGTGCATCGAGCGGATCATGGCGGACGATCCGCGCGCACGCGTGATCGTCATCACCGCGCACAGCGGCATCCGCATCGCGGTGGCGGCGATGCAGGCGGGCGCGCGAGATTTCGTGATGAAGCCGTGGCGTAAGGACGACCTGCTCGCCAAATGCGCGGCGGTGATGACAAGACACGCCCAGCCGGTCGCCACACCGGTCCGCGTCAGCGGCGGCGCCGGTATCATCGGCAAGTCTGCCGCGATGGCCGAGGTGCGCGCGCTGGTTCGCCGCGTCGGACCGACTGTGGCCAATGTCTGCGTGACCGGTCGGTCCGGATCGGGGCGGACGTTGATCGCGACTGCGGTACATGCGGCGTCGCTGGACGCCGGCGCGACGCTCCGCCGGATCGACGTACGCGATTCCGACCAGTGGCGGTTGCTTGACGAGGCGCACGGCACGGTCCTGCTGCGCCATCCGGATCGGCTGGACGCGGTCGCGCAGGCGCGTCTGCTCGACCGGCTTGCCCCTGGACTGCGCTGCATCAGCATCGCCGATGGCGTCGAACCGTTGACGCCGCCGCTTCGCCGCCGGTTGTGCACGATCGACATCGCCGTGCCACCGCTATCCGCACGGCGCGACGATGCGGTGCTGCTCGCGCGCCATTTCGCCGCCCTGGGCCAAGAAGCCTATGGCCATGCCGCGGTGCGGCTGACGCCGGCGGCGGAGGCGATCATCGCGGTGACCGAGTGGCCCGACGAGGTACGCGGACTCGCGGCGGTGATCGAGCGCGCGGTACTGCTGTCGGACGATGGCACCGTGGACGTCGCCGCGATCCGGCCGGCCCGTTTGAATGAAGGAGCGGCCCAAGCAGTGGGGGCGCCCACCTTCGGGCTGGACGATGCCGAAAAGCTGATGATCGAGGCAGCGCTGAAGGAGCATCGCCACAACATCTCGCGCGCCGCCGCAGCGCTCGGCATCAGCCGCGGGACGCTCTATCGGCGCATGGCGCAGCATGGACTTTAGACGCACCCACGCCGCCTCGACGTTCGCGCTCGTGCTCGCTGTGGCGGGCGCCGCGGCGGGAGCGGCCTGGTCGCAGGGCCTGTGGCTGGCGCTAGCAGGAGCGGTGCTGGTCGCCGTGTGGTGCGGGGCGCTGATCGTGACCGCGCTTCGTCGACAAAACCCGGCCGCGTACCCGATCGCGGGCGAGCCGGAGCGGGAGGAGGCGGTGCAGCGGTTGCTGCTCGATGCCTCGCCGACGCCATTGGTGCGGGTTGATGGCGCTGCGGTGCGAGCGCTCAATCGCGCCGCCCGGCGGCTGTTCGATACCGACGACCGGTTGCTGCCGCCGCCAACGCCGCTGCTCGATCCCGACGCCACGCATCTGCGCCACGCCGGGCGGAGCTGGCGTGCCGACCGCGTGGTTGTGGGGACGCAATCGGTGGTCGCGCTGATTGATGTAGAGAGCGAGGAGCGCACCGCCGAAGCGCGCGTCAGCGCCGAGATGATCCAGGTGCTGGGACACGAGATGCTCAATGGACTGACGCCGATCGTGGCGCTGGCCGAAAGCGGCGTCACCGCGTTGGCGGAACAGCGCGACCCGGCGCTGCTCGCAGAGATTCTCGGTACGCTGGCCCGCCGCGCCGAAGGTCTGCAGCGCTTCACTGAGGCCTACCGCACACTCGCGCGGCTGCCTCCGCCGCTGAAACAGGAGACGTCCGTGACGACACTGGTCGAAGATGTTGCCCGGCTCTTCGCCAGCCGATGGCCGAACGTGAAGCTGACCGTCGATGTCGCCGAGGATCTTTGTGCCACCCTCGATCGGGATCAGATGAACCAGGCGATTTGGGCATTGCTTCAGAACGCCGTTGAGGCAGCAACCGGCACCGCGACCAGCCCCGCCGTTTATCTGTCCGCCGCGTACGATGACAGCGCATTGGTCGTCGACGTCACCGACAATGGGGCAGGGGTGCCACCCGACCTTTCGACGGCGATCTTCCGCCCCTTTGTGACGACTAAGCCGGCCGGAACAGGGCTCGGCCTCAGCTTAGCCCGCCAGATCGCGCAGGCTCATGGGGGAAGGGTCGACCTCGCCGCGATTGGGCCCACGACAATCCGGTTGGCCATTCCCTTGTAGAAGCTGCTCAGCAGCGACATCGTGAGCCTCTGGCAGACTGGGCCGGATCGCCTCTCAGGAAGTTTATGCGATAGCGGCAGATGTCTCCCTGTGGCGGGCAGTCGCTGGCTTGAAGGTAGATAACGCCATCCTTGATGTAGGTTGGCAAACATTTCAAACCGCTGTTGGTCTATTCTTGCCGCGCAAAAACGCTAGCCTAAACGCCTAGGGAAGACGGTGATTTAGGCGCTTGTGGTTAGGTGCTCTCTTCAAATCTGCTCCGGATCGTTATCGTATGAAACACTGGCACCGTCCGATCGAATAAAGGGACGGCTTGCTTCAAGCGGTGGTGACGGTTCTTAGCCGCTGCCGTTTCCTATCTGCTCGGAATTGCGCACTTTATCCCGATGCGGTGGCGGCCGAGGTGGTCCTCGTGAGATTGCAGGGTAGCACGGCCCACGCTGGCGGGTACAACGCCGTTCTTGCAGTCAGTCGGAGATACGCGTGGACCGTCGTTCTTTCCTCGGCAGTGCCGGCGCCGCCACTCTTGCCGCCGCCGTCCCCGCCGCCGCCCAGCAGCGGGATACGAGCCATGATGCCGTCCCCGACGCACGGCTGCGCACGCTGCTCGATCGTTTCTTCTACGATCGCCTTGCCGAGGATCCCGAGGGGGCAACGCGGCTGGGGCTCGATACCGGCGCACGCGCGGCGCTCAAGTCGCAGCTCGGCGACGGTTCGGCCGCGGGGATCGCTGCCGATCTCGCTCGCAGCAAGCGCGAGCTCGCCGAGCTGCGCAAGATCAACCCGGCGTCGTTGTCCGCTTCGGCGAGGCTCGACTACGAAGTCGTCGCCTACCAGCTCCAGCGCAGCATCGCCGGCGGCGAGCGCTTTGCCTATGGCGCAAGCATGGGGCGCTATGCTCCGTACGTGCTCAGCCAGCTGACCGGCGCCTATCGCAACGTCCCCGACTTCCTCGATTCCCAGCACCGCATCAAGGATGCCGCCGACGCCGACGCCTATGTCGCGCGGCTCGCCGCCTTCCCGGCCGCGATCGATGCCGACAGCGAGCGGCAACGCGCCGATGCGGCGCGCGGCGTGTTCGCGCCCGACTATCTGCTCGACACCACGCTCAAACAGCTGGCGGCGCTGCGCGACCAGCCGCCCGCGGCGACGGTGATGGTGGCTTCGCTCGCCGCCAAGCTCCAGGCAGCGGGGCTGCCCGATGCGCACGTCGCGCGTGCCGAGCGGATCGTCCAACAGGAGGTGTTTCCGGCGCTTGATCGCCAGCGTTCGCTCATAACCGAGTTGCGCGGTCATGCCAGCCATGACGCCGGCGTGTGGCGGCTGCCCGACGGCGAGGCCTATTACCGCGCCGCTGCCGAGGCGGCGACGACGACGTCACTGTCGGGCGACGAGATCCATCGCCTCGGTCTGGCGCAGGTGGCCGAGATCGGCGCGCGGATCGACACGATCCTGAAGGGGCAGGGTATGACGAAGGGCAGCGTCGGTGCCCGGCTGGTGGCGCTCAACGAACGCCCCGACCAGCTCTTCGCCAACACCGATGCCGGGCGCGACGCGCTACTCGCCGCTCTCAACGCGCAGATCGTGGCGATGGGCAAGCGGCTGCCCGAGCAGTTCGCGACGCTGCCCAAGGCCCCGGTCGAGGTGCGACGGGTGCCGCCGTCGATCCAGGCGGGGGCGCCGGGCGGCTATTACCAGAACGCCTCGCTCGACGGGGCGCGGCCGGCGATCTACTATATCAACCTGCGCGACACCTTCGACCGGCCGAAGTTCGGGCTGGCGACGCTCACCCACCATGAGGCGGTGCCCGGCCACCATCTCCAGGTGATGTCGGCGCTGGAGGCCGAGAACATCCCGATGCTGCGGCGGCGCGGCGGCTTCAGCGGCTATACCGAGGGCTGGGCGCTCTACGCCGAGCAGCTCGCCGACGAAATGGGGATGTACGAGGGCGACCCGCTCGGCCAGGTCGGCTATCTCCAGTCGCTGCTGTTCCGCGCCACCCGGCTGGTGGTGGATTCAGGGATGCATCACAAGCGCTGGAGCCGCGAGCAGGCGACCGACTATCTGATCGCCACCACCGGCATCGCGCGCGGCCGCAGCCAGGGCGAGATCGACCGCTATACCGCCTGGCCAGGCCAGGCGTGCAGCTACAAGATCGGCCACACCGTCTGGGTGCGGCTGCGCGACGCGGTCAAGGCGCGGCAGGGCGCCGCCTTCGATCCGCGCGCCTTCCACGCGGTGCTGCTCGACGGCCCCATGCCGCTGACCCTGCTGGAACGGCTAGTTACCGAGCGAATGCTGAGTTGAACGCACCCTTTCCGCGTTGCCGACGTGGCGCTGGAGGCTATCCGCGCTTCGCCGCGATATAGCCGTCGACCTGCTCTTCCAGCACGTCGAGCGGCAGCGCGCCGTTGGCGAGCACGGCTTCGTGGAAGTCGCGGATGTCGAAGCGGGTCCCCAGCGCCGCTTCCGCTTTCGCCCGCAGCCCGGCGATCTTGAGCTGGCCGACCATGTAGCTCGTCGCCTGGCCGGGATTGTTGAGGTAGCGGTCGACCTCCTTCACGATGTCGCGTCGGGATAGCGGGGCGTTGGCGGTGAAATAGGCGATCGCCTGCTCGCGGCTCCAGCGCTTGGCGTGCATGCCGGTGTCGACGACCATCCGGATCGCGCGCCACATCTGCAGCGACAGCATCCCGAACTCGGTCTCCGGCGTCGGATAGGCGCCCATCTCACGCGCCAGACGCTCGGTATAGAGCCCCCAGCCCTCGACATAGCTGCCGTAGGAGCCGAAGCGGCGGAACTTGGGCAGGCCGGGCAGCTCCTGCGCACGCGCGATCTGGAAATGGTGGCCGGGCGCGCCCTCATGCACCGCGATCGCATTGACCTGCTGCTTCGACACCTGGGTCATGTCCGCCAGGTTGACGTAGAAGATGCCGGGGCGCGATCCGTCGGGCGCGGGGCGGTTGTAGAAAGCGACCGCCGCGGTCTCCTGCCGCCACGGCTCAACCGCGCGAACCTCCAGCTTGGCCTGGGGCAGGCGGTGAAAATAGCGGGGGGCCGCCGCCATCATCCGCGCGATCACGCCGCGCGCGTCCTCGAGATACTGCGCACGCCCGGCGTCGCCGTCGGGATATTTGAACGCCGGATCGCTGCGCACCGCGTCGAAGAAGGCGGCGAGGTCGCCTTGGTAGCCGATGCGGTTCTTGACCGCCTCCATCTCCGCGCGGATCGCCTTGACCTGTGCGAGCCCGGTCTGGTGGATCTGCTCGGCGGTGAGGTCGGTGGTGGTGTAATAGGCGAGTCGCGCCTGGTAATAGGCATCGCCGCCCGGAAGGCTCCAGGCGCCGTCGTTGCCCTTCGCCTGCGGCTCGATTTCGTCGAGGGTGGCGAACAGCGTGTCGAAGCCGCGCCGGAACGGCCCGGTCAGCGCCGCGCGCGCCTGGTCGAGGAGCTCCGCCTTGGTCGCGGCGGGTGCGTCAAGCGCGGCGACCTTCTTGCGGAAATCGGCCAGCACCGTGCTGTCGGCACCGTTCTCGAACGGCGCGCCGACGAGCACCTTGCGCGCGTCGCCACGCGCGGGGGCGAACACCATCTTGGGCGGGACGATGCCCTGCGCCGCCTGCGCCCGCATCGTCGCGGAAACCTCGCGCAGGACGCGTTCGGTCTCGGCAATCCGCGCGATATAGGCGCGTGCGTCGGCGACCGTATCGATGCGGTGCTCGTTGATGAGGAAAACGGGGATCTGGCCCGCCGGACTGCCGTTGGTCGACACGGGGAAGGCGTAGCGGCGGAAGGCGAGTTGGCGTCGCGCGGTCTCGACGTTCTTTTCGAACAGGCGATAGCTCAGCCGCCCGGCGGGGCCCAGCCGGGCGGGGACGAAGCGCTGCTTCATCTCGGCGAGCTGCCGCTCCTGCAGCGCGACGGCGCGGGCAGGGGCAGCATCGGTATAGTCGTCGAGCCGGTCCTGCCTGGTCTTGATCCCCAGGCTGGTGAGCCGTTCCGGGCTCAGCGCCGCCGAAGCATCGAACGCGGCGTCGAGGAACGCGAGCAGCCGCTGGTCCTCGGCGGCGGCAGTGGTGGTCGGCGCCGAGGGCGGCACGGCAGACGGTGCGACCTGCGCGGCTAGCGGCAGCGGTACGACGAGATAGGCCGCCGTCACACCGGCAAGATAGATTCGTACCATCGCAACCATCCCCAGGTTCTTCGAAAACAATGACGGTTCAGCGGTCGCGAACGATCCGCACCAGCCGGCGTCCGTCGATCGCCGCACGATAGCTGCCGAGCGGACCCCGTACGATCCGAATCGTATCGCCCACGCGCGGGGCGATCCGTGCACTCTCGGTTAGCCGCCACACCGACCCGTCCTCCAGTCGCAGCACGGCCAGCCCCGCGCTGCCGCCCGCGACCTGCTTCACCACGCTCTCGATCTCTCGCAGCGGCTCCGCACGCTTTTCGCGACCTTCCTCTTCCGCAAACAAGTCGAGCGCGGGCGCGGTAAAGCCGAACAGCGAGCGATTGGCGGCGCGGACGCGCTCGCGGTCGAGCACCGTGATCTCGCCGCGCTCACGCGCCGCGGCGAGGCGTTCGGCCTCGCGGTCAAAGCAGGTGAGACGTGCCTGCGGATCGGGCGTTTCCCGGCAAGCCAGCATGGCGTCGACTGGCCTCGTCGCTCTCGCCCGCAGCGGCGCATCTTGCTGCGCCTGCAAAGTCAGCGTTGCGAGGACTGTCATCAGAAAACCACTGCTGCTGAGCACCTATTCCTCCCGTACCATGTTGGAAAGCTTAGGGGCCTGGGGGAGACGGTCAAACCGAATCTGTAACCGTGGTGTCAAAGACACAGAGGTTTCAAAAAACTTTGTTGCGCTGCGACAGGCCCTGTCGTTCGTTTCCATCGCTGCATAGGATCAATGCTCCACCGCGCTGTGCAGCGTGGTGGGCGTGGGTTCATCCTAGGGGGAATGTCGTTGATGAAGAACGGGTATCGCGGTCGCCTGATGGCGTCGACGTTGCTGATCACTGCCGCTCTGGCGGCAAGCCCGGCCTATGCGCAGGTCGAGCCGCAGTCGGAAGAAACGGTCTCCGAAGAGACGAGCACCAGCGACATCATCGTCACCGGGTCGCTGATCCGGAACCCCAACCTCGTCGCATCCGCGCCCGTCACCGTCGTTTCGGAAGACGAGATCGAACTGCGCCAGACCAACGTCGCCGAACAGCTGCTGCGTGAATTGCCCGGCGTGGTGCCGTCGATCGGCAGCTCGGTGAACAACGGCAACGGCGGCGCGTCCTTCGTCAACCTGCGCGGGCTGGGCTCCAACCGCAACGTCGTGCTGCTGGACGGCGTGCGGATCACTCCTGCCGAGCTGCAAGGCCGCTTCGACCTCAACAACGTGCCGCTGGCGCTGGTCCAGCGGGTCGACGTGCTGACCGGCGGCGCGAGCACCACCTATGGTGCGGATGCCGTCGCCGGCGTGGTGAACTTCATCACCCGTTCCGACTTTGCCGGCGTTGACATCCAGGCGTCGAACCAGATCACCGAACGCGGCGACGGCAACGTGTTCCGCCTCGACGCGACGATCGGCGCGAACTTTGACGATGGCCGCGGCAACGCGGTGCTGAGCATCGGCTATCAGAGCAGCGACGCGGTCTATCAGGGCGCTCGCGACGTATCGCTGTCCGCAATCGATTCGTTCACCGGCGCCATCAGCGGTTCCGGCACGACGGTGCCCTCGCGCTTCACCGGCGTGAACCCGCTGTTCGCGGACTCGATCACCGCCAACTGCGGCGAGGGTTTCACCGTCGCCTGCAACGCCGTGCAGGGGAATCGTCAGATCACCAACGACGGCGGCTTCCGCACCAACGGGACCTTCGATCCCTACAATTTCAACCCGTTCAACATCTTCCAGACGCCGTTCGAGCGCTACAACATGTATGCGGCGGCGAATTACGAGATTTCGCCCGCGGTTGAGGTCTACACGCGCGGCATCTTCTCCAAGAACACCGTGAGCACGATCATCGCCCCGTCGGGTGCGTTCAGCATTCCGGTCACGATCAGCCTCAACAACCCCTATCTGTCGACGGCGCAGCGCAACGCCTTTTGCGCCTTCGACACCAATCCGGGGGTCGGCTACACGCCGTATCTGACCCAGGCGCAGTGCGATGCCGCGGCGACCGCAAACCCGGGCGATGCCGGCTACCAGACGGTGAGCACCAGCCTGTCGCGTCGTGCGACCGAGGTTGGGCCGCGCACCTCCGACTTCACCACCACGCTGTTCGACTATCGCCTGGGCGTTCGCGGTGCGATCACCAGCTCGATCAGCTACGACCTGTTCGGCGCGTACGGCGAGAGCGAGAACATCCAGACGCAGCAGGGCTATACGCTCAATTCGCGTATGGCCCAGTCGCTGCTGGTTACCCGTAACGCCGACGGCACCGTCAGCTGCCAGAACGAAGCCAATGGCTGCGTCCCGGTCAACGTCTTCGGACCGGAAGGGTCGATCACGCCGGAGGCGATCGACTTCCTGAGCGCAAACAGCCAGATTCTCGTGCGCACCACTCTGGCGCAGGCACGCGGCACGATCAGCGGCGATTTCGGCGTCACCAGCCCATTCGCATCGGAGGCGATCGGCTTCGCGATCGGCGGTGAGTATCGTAAGTACACCGCATCGCAGCAGTCGGACCTGCTGTCGCAGAGCGGCGACCTGGGCGGCGCCGGTGGTGCTGCGCCGAACATTTCGGGCGGCTATCACGTCGCCGAGGCGATCGGCGAAGTGAACGTCCCGCTCGTCAGCGCGCGGCCGTTCTTTGAAAGCCTGACGCTGGAAGCCGGCTTGCGCTACTCTAGCTACGGCATCGATGCGGTGGGCGATCCGTCGTTCGACGCCACGACCTGGAAGGTCGGCGGCAGCTGGGAACCGATTGTCGGCGTGATGCTGCGCGGCAACTATTCCCACGCCGTCCGTGCGCCGAATATCTCCGAGCTGTTCGATCCGGTGAACACCACGCTCACCAACCTGTCGGACGATCCTTGCGCGAACATTGACGCCAGCGGCGGTCAGATCGCGGGACGCCCGGCCCCGACCGGCGCGCTTCGCGACGTCTGCATCGCGCAGGGTGCACCGGTAGGTGCGATCGGCTCGATCCCGGTTCCGAACGCGGGTCAGGCCAACAACACCGGCGGCGGCAATATTGCGCTGAAGCCGGAAACGTCCAACAGCTGGACGGTCGGTGCGGTGTTCACCCCGCGCGCGCTGCCGGGCTTCTCGGCCTCGATCGATTATTACCACATCAAGATCGAGGACGCGATCACCCAGCCCGCACCGGGTGACGCGATCGACGCTTGCTTCACCGAACTGAGCGTGACCAACCCGGCGTGTCTGGCGATCCGTCGCAACCCGATCGACGGCAGCCTGAGCGGCGACTATGCCACCACGCCTGGCCTTCCGCTGGCGCTGTCGAACCTCGGCAAGCTGCGGACCGACGGCATCGACCTGGTCGTGAACTACACGCGCGACCTTGGCTTTGCGTCGCTGGGGCTTAACTTCAACGGCAACTGGACGAACCGCAGCGAATTCCAGGCGGTTCCGACCGGCCTGAACCGCGAGTGCGTGGGCCTCTACAGCGAAAACTGCGCCTCCATCCAGCCGGAGTTTTCGTGGTCGCAGCGCACCACGCTCAGCTTCGACGACGTCGACGTGTCGCTGCTGTGGCGTCACATCGACACGGTCCGCTACGAGTTTGCGGACAGCGATCCTGCGTTCGAGGGCGTGGTGCCGGCCTATGATCGGGAGTTCAACTTCAACAAGATCAACGCCTACGACATCTTTGACCTGACGACGCGCCTGGCCGTGACCGAGAACTTCTCGCTCACGCTGGTCGCGCAGAACCTGTTCGACAAGAAGCCGCCGCTGGTGGGTAACTCGATCGGTTCGACCTCGTACAACAGCGGCAACACCTATCCGTCGACCTACGACGCGCTGGGTCGCCGCTTCACCGCCACGGCGCGCATCAGCTTCTGATTGCGGCCAACTCGGCAAAAACGAAGAGGGGCGGGCGCAACCCGCCCCTTTTTGTCAGGAGCCGGATCGATCATGCGATTGTCCGCCAGCTGAGTGCTGGTCAGGCCCCAATTACGTCATCTCGACCCTGATGCATTCGATCGAACCCAGGGATGAGAGTGCGTCACGATCACGACTCCGATGCTCACGAGTCTGTGAGCTGTGCGCATGTTCAGCTTGTGAGCGGCTGGTGGCGGCAGCTGGTATATCGTGCCCTCACAAGCGGTATACGACGGCGTCTCGCATGTGAGCATCTTCACATGGTTCCACCTTCGGCGCGCATCCGCGTCCGGCGTTACGCTGCGCTTGATAGACCCGCCGCTGATCTTCGGAACTTGCGTTCCATTCTATCTCGCCGCCTGATGGATCCCGGAGCCTGTCATTCCCGACGGCTTTGTATCGCGCCCGAATCCCGCCGTTCGTTCATCATCGCCAGCCAACGCCGCCTCAGGGCGGCTCGATGTTCAGGATAGCGTTCTTCCCGGAACTCGATCGCCGAAAGCCGATCCGTCCGGAACATCCGGAAGTCGCGGCGCAACTCGCACCAGGCGATCAGCATCCGGACCTGGTCTAGGTAGCCGACCAGGAAAGGCCATACGGTGCGCTCCGTCACGCGGCCGCCTTCGTCGGCGTAGCGGATGTGCAGTTTGCGTCCCTGCAGGCTCCGGGCGCGCAGGCGTGCGACGTCGACGCCGGCGTCGAGCCGCTCGCTTCGGGGGGGCGGGGTGATCACCGCCGGTTCGTCGATGGCGGCGCGCAGCCGTTCTGGGACGATCGCGGCCACCTTGGCAAGCATGTCGGCCGCCGCGCGGGTGAGCCCCTCGTCGGCGTGGACCAGCACCCATTGCACGCCGAGCACCACCGCCTCCACCTCGTCCGAGATTAGCATCAGCGGTGGCATGTCGAAGCCGCGTTCGAGCACATAGCCGATCCCCGCCTCGCCGCGGATCGGCACGCGCTGAGCGTTCAGGGCGGCGATGTCGCGATATACCGACCGCCGGCTCGTCTCCAGCTCAGTCGCGATCGCCTCCGCGGTCAGCGGCACGGATGCGCGGCGGAGAAGCTGGACGATTTCGAACAGGCGGTCGGCGCGGCGCATCGGGGCGACCCTACAGGCCCGCCACCAGCGGCGCGAGCGATGGCGTGACCGATGGTGAGCAGCGCGACGGTCACCAGGACCCCTGTCGCTCCCAGCTAGGCATCCCGCCGGGTCACGCCGCCGGGGTCCGCGGCTGCCGCGTGACGTGCCATGGCGCGGGCTTCTCCGTGCCTGCGGCCAGGCGCTGGAAGATGGCAGGACCGAACTCGCCCTCGACCCAGCTGATCCAGGAAAGCAACGGGCCGCGGTGCCGATCGCTGATGGGCGGGGCCAGACCCGCGTCGGACTGGAGATCGGCGAGATAGACTGCCACCGCCGCGCTTTCCGTCACCAGCATGTCGTCGTGCAGCAGTGCCGGCACCTTCTTGTCGAGATGGGGATTGGCAGGATCGGGTCCGTCGCCCCGGCCATCGCGATAGCGGATCGTGACATGCCGGAGTTGGAAGGGCGCCTCCAACTCCTCGAGCAGCCAGATGATCCGCGTCGATCGTGAGCGGGGGGCGTGGAACAGCGTCAGCATCTTCGGGTCCTCCGCGACCGGGATGGCCGCCGAGGGGCCTGCGTAGAGGGGGGCTGTTGCCAGCGTGGTGGCAGCAGCGAACCGAGGCGCGGCGTGCGCGTTCGCCGAGACGGGAGGTCCGCTCGGCCTGCGATCCACCGCTCCTGGTGATCGCCGACCGGCCGGGGCTCAGCGCCTGACCCCGAACCGCCAGATTGTGGTCGATCGGAACGTCTCGCCGGGGCGGAGCAGCGTGCTGGGGAAGCTGGGCTGGTTCGGGCTGTCCGACAGATGCTGGGTTTCCAATGCGACGCCGTCGAAGGGCTGCAAGAGCCGGCCGCTGGGGCCGCGATCCTTTCCGTCCAGGTAGCCGGCGGTATAGACCTGGATCGACGGCTCGGTGGTTTCCACCGTCAGCGTCCGGCCTGAGGCCAGATCCTCCAGCCGTGCGACCGGCGCGAGCGCGTCCGCCGGCTTGTCGAACACCCAGGCGTGGTTGTAGCCGCGCGGTCCCATCGGCGGCACGCGGCTGTCGATGCCCTTGCCGAGCGGCTGCGGTTCGCGAAGGTCGAGCGGGGTTCCGGCCACCGACGGAAAGGCGCCGGTCGGAATTCCGCCTGCATCGGTCACGACATAGCGGTCGGCGAGGATCTGGAGCGTCTGCTCCCGGATCGAGCCGCTGCCTTCGCCGGCGAGGTTGAAATACGCATGGTTGGTCAGGTTCAGCGCCGTCGGCTTGGTGGTGCGCGCTTCATAGTCGATGCGCAGGGCATTGCCGGCAAGCAGGCGATAGGTGACCGCCACCTGGAGGCGCCCCGGGAAGCCCTGGAACCCGTCCGGGCTGTCGAGGGTGAAGGTCACCGCATCGGCGCTGCGTTCGCGCACGGTCCATTCCTGCGTGTCGAACTTCGCCGGGCCGCCGCCGTGCAGCGCGTTCGGACCGTCGTCGGCGACCAGTTGTACTGGCTTGCCGTCGATCGTGAAGCGGGCGCCGGCGATCCGCCCGGCGTAGCGGCCGATGGTGGCGCCGAACGACGCCTTGTGATTGTTCGCCCGGAACGCCGCCGGGCTCTCGAAGCCGAGCAGCACGTTGGCGCGCTTGCCGGCGCGGTCCGGAACTTCGATCTGGGTAACGGTGGCGCCGAACGGGATCAGCCGCACGATCATGTCGCCGCGGCGCAGCTCGATCGTGTCGTCCTGTTCCTGTGCCGCGGCGGGCGCCGCTGCGAGCAACGAAACCGCTGCTACCACTTCCTTGAACATCCTGTCCTCCGATCGGCTGTCCGGCGGCGTGGCGTTTGCCATCTGCGGACATGGTGTATCTCTCGGGTGACGGTCTCTATTGTCGAGCGTTTCTAGGAAAGAGGAAAGCCGGTGCCCCATTCCCGATCTGCCATGTTCCTGTCCGCGGCGCTGCTGACCGTCGCCGTTCCTGCGGCGGCGCAGACCGCGCCGGCCGATGCCGCCAGCGCGGCAGACATTCGCGCCAAGGTCGCCGCGATGGCGGCGCGGATGGGGAATGCCACCTTCGCTTATGAGCCGCTGGTGAGGGACGGCGAAACGGTCGCGGCGCTGGAATATTGGAAGGCACCGGGCAAACCGGCGGTCCACCCCGACGAAGCGGAATATGCGCTGGTGATCGAAGGGGCGGGAACGCTCGTCTCGGGCGGCACGATGGCGGATGCGAAGGAGACGCAGCCGGGGCTGGTGGAGGGAAGCCGGATCGACGGCGGTGTGACGCGGCGGCTCGGCCCCGGAGACGTCCTCCTGGTCCCCGCCGGCGTGCCGCACTGGTTCGGGATCGACGGGAAGCTCGTGTTGCTGGGCATCAAGCTGCCGAAGAAATAGCGCGATGGCCAGGCGTTAGCGCCCGCCAGCGAGGCCCTCGACGAGCGCGCATGTGCCCGTGCCCAGCGTTTCCGTCTCGCGCGGGAGCGGTAACAGCGCTACGATGATGGCAACGGGAGAGAGACCATGATCAGCTGGAACAGGCGCAGCGTGCTGCAGGGGATCGGTGCCGTCTTGGCGAGCACTGCGCTGCTCGACGGCGCACAGGCGCAGAGCGTCCCCAAACGCAAGATCGGCTATGCCGTGGTCGGTCTGGGCGGCTACGCCACGGGCCAGATCATGCCGCAGTTCAAGAATTGCGAGCACGCCCGCCTCGTGGCGCTGGTGAGCGGCACGCCGGAGAAGCTGGAGCGCTACGGCGCCGAGTACGGCATCCCGAAGACGCACCGCTACAGCTACGCCGAGTACGACAGGATCCGCGACAATCCGGATATCGACGTCGTGTACGTGGTGCTGCCGAACGCGATGCACGCCGAATATGCGATCCGCGCCAGCCAAGCCGGCAAGCATGTGATGTGCGAGAAGCCGATGGCGACCACGGCCGCCGAAGCGGAGGCGATGATCGCCGCGGCCAAGAAGGCCGGCCGCAAGCTGATGATCGGCTATCGCTGCCACTTCGAGCAGCACAATCGGCGCGCGATCGAGTTGGTGAAGACCGGCTTCGTCGGTCGCCCGACGCTGATCACCGCCGAGCACGGCTTCTTCGCCCAGGGCGGTCAGTGGCGGCTCGACAAGCGGATGTCGGGCGGCGGATCGCTGATGGACATCGGCATCTACAGTCTCAATGCCGCGCGCTATCTTTCGGGCGAGGAGCCGGTCGAACTGGTCGCGACCGAATGGACCGACAGGAGCGATCCGCGCTTCAAGAACGTCGAGGATCGGATCGACTTCCAGCTGAAGTTCCCGTCGGGTCTCATCGCCAACTGCGTCTCCAGCTATTCCTCCAACCACAACGGCTTCCGCGCCTCCGGCACCAAAGGCTGGGTCGGGCTGGAGCCGGCGACGTCCTACGAAGGCCACAAGATGTGGACCAACCACGAGGGCAAGACCGAGCAGGTCACGCTGCCCGTGCCGCGCAAGAACCAGTTCGTGGGCCAGCTCGACCACCTGTGCGAGAGCATCCTGACGGGCATTCCGCTGCGCGCCTCGGGCGAGGAGGGATTGCGCGACATGCGGCTGATCGAGGCGATCTACCGCTCCGCGCGGGAGCGGCGGGCGGTGTCGGTGGCGTGAACCGGCGCGATGTGATGACGACGGGCGCGTTGCTCGCCGCTTCCGCCTGGGCACCGGTCGCGATCGCGCGGAACACGCGCGATCACAGCGCGCGCATCCGCGACCTGATCGGCAGGATGACGCTGGCCGAAAAGATCGGCCAGATGAACCAGATCGCCGGCGGCCGGCAGAAGGCGCTCAACTCGCGCCTCGACGAAAACATGCTGAACCGCGTTCGGCGGGGCGAGATGGGCTCGTTCCTCCACGTCGCCGGCGCCGAGCCGCTGCGCAAGCTGCAGAAGGTGGCGGTGGAGGAATCGCGCCTGGGCATCCCGCTGCTCTTCGCGATGGACGTGATCCACGGCTATCGCACCATCCTGCCCGTGCCGCTGGCACTCGCCGCGAGCTGGGATCCGGCGATGATGGAGCAGGCCGCCGCGCTTGCCGCCGAAGAGGCGCGCGCGGCCGGTCTGCACTGGACCTTCACCCCGATGGTCGACGTGGCGCGCGATCCGCGCTGGGGGCGGGTGGTCGAGGGGGCGGGCGAGGACGCCTATCTCGGCAGCCGCATGGCCGAGGCGCAGGTGCGCGGGCTGGAGGGAGGCGATCCCTCCGCACCCAACCGGATGCTGTCGTGCACGAAGCACTTTGTCGGCTATGGCGCGGTCGCCGGCGGGCGCGACTATGACAGCGCCGAACTCTCCGACCGCACGCTGCACGAAGTCTATCTGCCGCCGTTCCACGCCGCGATCCGCGCGGGCACCGGCAGCTTCATGACCGCGTTCAACGATGTCGCCGGCGTGCCGATGACGGCGCATGCGGAACTGGTCCGCGGCCAGCTGCGCGGGCGCTGGGGCTATCAGGGGCTGATCGTCAGCGATTGGAATGCGATCCGCGAGCTCATCAATCACGGCGTCGCCTCGACCCCGGCGGAGGCGGCCGCGCTGGCGCTGCGTGCGGGCGTCGACATGGACATGGCGAGCGGCACCTATGGCGAGTACCTCGCCACAGCCGTCCAGGCGGATGCGACGCTGCTGCCGCTGGTGGACGAGGCGGTCGGCCGGATCCTCGCCGCCAAGGCGCGGCTCGGCCTGTTCGACGATCCCTACGGCTTCGGCGACGCCAAGCGCGAGGCGGCACCGCTCGCGCGCGGCAAGGCACGCGCCATGGCGGTGCGCTCGACCGTGCTGCTGCGCAACGACGGCGACGTGCTGCCGTTGAAGCCGGGCGCAAAGGTCGCGCTGATCGGCGCGCTCGCGGACGACGCGTCCTCGGCGATCGGATCGTGGCGCGCGCGCGGCCGGCCCGAGGATGCGGTGACGCTGCGCGCGGCGATGCCGCAGGCGGTCTATGATGCCGGCACCGATCCAGCCGCCGCGGCGCGCGCGACAGCCGGCGCGGACGTGGTGCTGCTCGCGATCGGCGAGGATTACGACCTCAGCGGGGAAGCGCGCAGCCGGTCCGACATCACGCTGCCGGGCAAGCAGCAGGCGCTGATCGACGCCATACGCGCCACCGGCAAGCCGATCGTCGCGATCCTGATGAACGGCCGCCCGCTCGCGCTGGAAAAAGCGCTGACCGACATTCCTGCGGTGCTCGAAACCTGGTTTCTCGGCATCGAAAGCGGCCCCGCCATCGCCGAGGTGCTGACCGGCAAGACCGCGCCTGCCGGCCGCCTCCCGATGGGCATGCCGCGCGTGACCGGCCAGCTGCCGATGACCTACGCGCATGTACCGAGCGGCCGTCCGGCGAACCCGGACCTGGCGATCGACAGCGCCCGCTATCGCGACGTCGACGTCGGTCCGCTGTTCCCGTTCGGCCACGGCCTCAGCTACAGCCGGTTCGACTATGGCGCGCTCGCGATCGACCAGCGCCCCGACGGTGCAGTGGTAAGCGTCGCGGTGACCAACGCCGGGAGCGTGGCGGCCGACGAAGTCGTGCAATTGTACATCCGAGACCCCATCGCGTCCGTGGCGCGGCCGGTGCGCGAGCTGCGCGGCTTTCATCGCCTGTCGCTGCGGCCGAGCGAGCGGCGTACGGTGCGCTTCACGCTGACTCACGCGCAACTCGCTTTCTGGAAGGCGGGCACGTGGGCGATCGAGCCCGGCGCGATCGAGGTGATGATCGGCAGCTCGTCGGCGGATATCCGCGCTCGCGGCCGGTTCGCCGTGGCGTCGGCCGGCGAAGGCACGATGCCGGCAGCTTCGATCGCCACGACGGTGACCGTCGTCTGAGCCGACGCTGATCGAGGAGGCTTCATGAGTGGTCCTCGGTAAGAGGGGCGGCACGAAGCACGGGAGGGATTGCCACTAACGCGCACCGTGGAGGGCGCTCGACCAGTCGGCAAACGGGATAACTCCGATTTCCAAACGGCTTGCGCTTTGCGAGAAGATCATCACCGCCCATCGAGAGGTGGTGCTGCGCAGACAGGACGTATTGCCTAGATAAGACCACCTGGTTGCACCAACGTTGCCGTGGACCGGCATTGGTACTGTTAGCGGTCGCTTTGATGCTATTTCTGCTGCCGAAATGCTGCACCGCGTTCTCATGCACACGGGCGATCGTTGAGTATGTTATTAAAAAACAGACCTTTATTGACTTAGGGTACTGCACTGCAGTGTCTGGCTGCTACTCCGACCCTCCTGTCACACTGCCGTAATTTCCAGTTGGCTTGTGACGCAAAGCGCGATAATGTGAGCGCTACCGTAGGATTGCTGCCCGTCAAGCGGCGGCGGCTACGGACATAGGGGAGGATTTTCGCAATGATTTCTCGTTGGCATCGTTCGCGCTCGGTGCAGGCCGAGGCACTTCGCATGGGTGCCTCCGCGTTGGCGCTCGCTGCGGTTGGGGCGGCA
This sequence comes from Sphingomonas mangrovi, assembly GCF_047975845.1. Taxonomy (NCBI): domain Bacteria; kingdom Pseudomonadati; phylum Pseudomonadota; class Alphaproteobacteria; order Sphingomonadales; family Sphingomonadaceae; genus Sphingomonas; species Sphingomonas mangrovi. The sequence continues at coordinate 43,729 of NZ_JBIUCZ010000016.1, forward strand.
CTGCCGGCCTGGGCACGGGTGCAGCCGCAGGACACGCCCGACGCTGCTCAGCAGGCCGCCGGTCCGGACCTGGAAGCGGCAGGCGATGGCGAGATCGTTGTTACCGGCCGTCGCGCCGCGCTCGAGGCCGCAGACGACCGCAAGCGTCGCAGCGAGACGATCGTCGATTCGGTCGTGGCGGATGACGCGGGCAAGCTGCCCGACAACTCGATCACCGAAGTGCTGCAGCGCGTCTCGGGCGTGTCGATCGTCCGCTTCTCGGCGCTGAACGACCCCGATCACTTCTCCGCGCAGGGCTCGGGCGTGCAGGTGCGCGGTCTGTCCGGCGTGGCCTCGCGCCTTAACGGCCGCGAGATCTTCAGCGCCAACGGCGGCCGTGCGCTGCTGTGGGGCGACGTGACGCCCGAACTGATGAGCGCCGTGGACGTCTACAAGGCGTCGACCGCCGACCTGATCGAGGGCGGCACCGGCGGCCAGATCGATCTGCGCACGCGCCTGCCGTTCGACTATCGCGACCAGGATGTCCACATCGCCGCCACCGGCGAACTCAGCCTGGGCGACCTGGCGCAGAACGCCGACTATGCCGGCTCGATCCTGGTTTCCAAGAACTTCGAGACCGGCATCGGCGACATCGGCGTGATGGTCGACGTGGCACGCAGCCGCTTCACCCAGCTGTCGCAGTTCTTCCGCGTCGAGCCCTACTTCCGCACCCGCCTGGAAGGTGACGACTATTACGTCCCGGGCGGCTATGCCTATGGTGACGAGCGCTTCCAGCGCGACCGCACCGGCATCTACGGCGCCGTTCAGTGGGCGCCGTCGGACGCCTTCACCCTGACCGGCACCTTCTTCCAGTCGCGCTACGAGAACCTGTCGAGCGACTATGGCGCGCAGGTCGCGTCGCAGGTGCTGGCGGTGAACCCGTCCGAATCGCAGTTCGACGAGAACGGCCTGCTGGTTTCCAGCCCGTCGGTGTTCGTCCGCGACCAGAACACCTTCCTGCCGAGCGGCGGCTCGATCGTCAGCGGCGGCAACAAGGGCGTGTGGGACAGCGAAACCGTCACCCGCGACTATTCGCTCGCCGCGCAGTTCACCCCGGCCGACAGCCCGCTGTCGATCAAGGGTGCGATCCAGCGCGTCGAATCCACCAATGTCCTGAACCGCCTGGACGTGTTCCGCGACCTCAACTTCCCGACCAGCTTCGGCTTCGACCTGACGGGCGATCTGCCGGTCGTGAGCGTGCCCACGGGTTCGCAGGCGATCTTCGACAATCCGGCCAACTATCTCTGGTCGGCGTCGATGCCGCACAACGAGAACAACAAGGGCCGTCTGGACTCCGCCAATCTCGACCTCGAGTACAGCTTCGACGACAGCTTCTTCCGTTCGGTCAAGGTCGGCGGCCGCTGGTCGGAGCGCACGGAGCGCGACTACAACAACGGCTACAATTGGGCCGCGCTCGGCCGTGGCTGGAACGGCGATCCGCAGCTCACCTTCGCCAACGCGGCGCCGGGCGACATCGAGCGGCACACGTTCAAGAACTTCTTCCGCGGCGATGCGGTCATCCCGGGCGAGCTGCTGTTCCCGTCCTACGATCTGGTCAGCCGCCTCGATCGCGAACAGCTGACCCAGTCGCCGCCCGCTGGCTTCTGCAGCGAAGCGCAGCAATATGACTGCTCCGCATCGGGGCCGCTGCCGACCACCGGCTATGGTGGTGGGAGCGGCATTCGACAGATCGGATTCATCGAGCCTGACGACCGCACCGATTACCGTACCCAGACTTGGGCCGGATATGCGTTGGTCCGCTTCGGGCGCGAGGGCGGTCAGTTCTCGGGAAACGTCGGCGCACGTCTCGTCCACATCGACAACACCAGCAGCGGCTTCTTCCAGCAGAACTCGGTGCAGTTCATCAACAGTGATGGCGAGACGGTCACGCTGGCTCAGCAGTCGGGTGTTCGGTCGGCCGGTGCGAAGTTCACCCGTGTCCTCCCGTCGGTGAACGTCGAATATGCGCTGAGCGACTCGTTCAAGCTGCGCGGTGGCTATAACATCACGCTCGACAACCAGAGCTTCACCGCGCTGCGTTCGTCGGGCACGCTGGGAGTCGCCACCTCGACGAACCCGGTGGCGGGCCAGCCCGGCATCTTCACCAACTTCACGTTGGAAAGCGGCGATCCGACGCTGAAGCCGACCACAGCGCATAACTTCGACCTCTCGCTCGAATATTATGGCCGTGCGGGTTCGAGTTTCCACATCGCACCCTTCTACAAGCGTCTGCTCGACACGGCGATCTTCTCGCTGACGCAGCAGCCGATCACGGCGACCTTCACGGATGGGACGACGTTCGAATCCCTGGGCGCCGCGACGATCTACGCCAACTCGCCCGAGGCCGCAGAGATCAAGGGCGTCGAGGTTGGCGGTCGGTACTTCTTCGACATGCTGCCCGGCTGGCTTTCCGGCATCGGGGTCGAGGCGAACTATACGTTCATCGACAGCAAGAACCCGGGCGACGTGTATCGTGACATCAACGGCGCGATCCACACCGACGCGCCGCTGGTCGGCCTGTCGAAGCACAATGTGAACGCAACCTTCCTGTACGAGAAGGACCCGTTCTCGCTGCGTATCGCTTACACCTGGCGGTCGAAATATCTGCAGTCGACCAACGCCAGCGGTACGAACCCGACCTATTCGTACTACACCGCGCCGGGCGTCGTATATAATCCCACCACGGGCGAAGCGGTCGGTACGCAGATCGCGCTGCCGACGTACAGCGACTCCTATGGGCAGCTGGACGCGGGCATCCGCTTCAAGGTGAACGACAATTTCTCGTTCGGCATCCAGGCGCAGAACCTGACCAACTCGACCCAGCGCGTGCTGATGGGCGGCTATCCCGGTGGCAAGCTGGTCGGTCGCAGCTGGTTCCAGAGCGATCGCCGTATCGCCACCAGCATCAGCCTGGTGTTCTGACCTACTTCGTGGCGCCGGGGCATCTCCCGGCGCCACCCTTGCTGTGATAGAGAGGCGCCATGCGCAAACGCTTGCTGATCGTCGGCGGCGGTACGGCCGGCTGGCTGACCGCGGGCTACCTCGCCAAGCGGCTGAGTGCGGACCTGCCGGGCGGGGTCGCCATCACCCTGGTGGAATCGCCGGAAATCGGCGTCCTCGGCGTGGGCGAGGGGACGTTCCCCACCATCCGCCGCACGCTCCAGACCATCGGCATCCGCGAGGTCGACCTCGTCCGCAAGTGCGGCGCGAGCTTCAAGCAGGGCGCCAAGTTCGCCCACTGGCGCTTCACGCCGGGATCGCCCGGCCCGGATCATTACACCCACCCGTTCCAACTCGCCCAGTCGGACAACGGCCTCGACCTGCTGCCCTATTGGCTGCTCGGCCACGGCGGCGACGCGAATTGGGACGAAGTCTGCAGTCCGCAGAAGAAGGCGGCCGACGCGCACCGCGCGCCCAAGCTGCCCAGCCACCCCGACTATGTCGCGCCGCTGAACTACGCCTTCCACTTCGACGCCGTCGCGCTGGCCGGGCTGCTGCGCGACAAGGCGGTGGAAAATGGCGTCACCCATCTGGTGGACCGCGTCACTGACGTGAGCCTCGACGACAGCGGCGCGATCGCGGGCGTGTCGACCGAGAGCAATGGCCGGCTCGAGGCGGACCTGTACATCGACTGCACCGGCTTTCGCGCCGAGCTGATCGGCAAGGCGCTGGGCGTGCCCTATCGCTCATGCCGGGACGTGCTGTTCTGCGACACCGCGCTGGCGATCCAGGTGCCGTATCGAGACGAGCGCGAGCCGATTGTCTCCTACACGCTCGCCACCGCGCAGGAGGCGGGCTGGATGTGGGACATCGGCCTCGACCGCCGCCGCGGCATCGGGCATGTCTTCTCCTCCGCGCATACCGACGATGCCCGCGCGGAGGAACTGCTGCGCGCCTATGTCGGCGATGCGGGCGGAACCCAGGAGGTGCGCAAGATCCGCTTCGACGCGGGTTATCGCGAGACCAACTGGCACCGCAACTGCGTCGCCATCGGCCTGTCGAGCGGCTTCTTCGAGCCGCTGGAGGCGACCGGCATCGTCTTTTCCGAGGTGGCCGCGGGGCTGGTCGCCAATCTGTTTCCTTGGGGCGGCGACCACGAGACCTCGGCGCGCCAGTTCAACGCCAACATGCTGCAGCGCTACGAACGCGCACGCGACTTCATCAAGCTGCATTACTGCATCTCGGAACGCCGGGATTCACCGTTCTGGTGCGACAATGTCGCCGCATCCTCGATCCCCGACAGCCTGCACGACCTGCTCGAGCGCTGGCGCTTTCGGCCGCCGACCGAGATCGATATCGACACGAACGTCGACATCTTCACCGAGGCGAGCTGGCAATATGTCCTCTACGGCATGGGTTGGCAGACCGACCTGTCCGCCCGCGCTGGCGCCTATCGCTACGTCGACAACGCGCGCCGCGCCTTTGCCGAGGTGGAGCGGCAGGCGGCGTTCGCGATCGCCAACCTGCCGAGCAACCGCCAACTGATCGACTATGCCCGCACGCGCAGCTTCGGTCCGCCGCAGGGCGTGGTGAGGTGACGGCAACGCCGCTCGACCGCGTGGTCATCGTCGGCGGCGGGACGGCCGGATGGATGACAGCCGCGGTGCTCGCGCGGCTCACGGCGGCGGGCACGTCGGTGACGCTGGTGGAGTCCGAGGAAATCGGCACCGTCGGCGTGGGCGAGGCGACGATCCCGCCGCTACTCGACTTCAACCGCTTCCTTGGCATCGACGAGGATGCGTTCGTCCGCGCGACCGGGGCGACCTTCAAGCTGGGCATCGAGTTCGTCGACTGGGCGCAGCGCGGAGAGCGATACCTCCACCCGTTCGGCACCTTCGGCCGCGACGTCGAGGGGATCAAGTTCCACCAGCTCTGGCTACGGCAAGCGCGGATGGATCCGCCGATCGCCGACACCGGATCGCTGCACGACTATTGCCTGGCGTCGGTAGCGGCCCGCATGGGGCGGTTCACCCGACCGAGCGGCGATCCCGCCGCGGTGCTGTCGTCGCTGCGCTACGCCTTCCACTTTGACGCGGCGCTCTATGCCCGCTTCCTGCGCGGCATCGCCGAGCGGGGTGGCGTCGCGCGGGTCGAGGGGCGGGTCGGCCGGGTGGATCTCGCGCCCGAAGACGGCTTCATCCGCGCGGTGCAGCTTGCCGACGGGCGCCGGATCCAAGGCGACCTGTTCGTGGATTGCAGCGGCTTCCGCTCGTTGCTGCTCGGCGAGGCGCTGGGCGTGCCCTTCACCAGCTGGCAGCGTTGGCTCCCGTGCGATCGCGCGCTGGCGGTGCCGAGTGCACCCACCACCCCGCTGCGGCCTTACACCCGCGCGACGGCGGAGCAGGCAGGATGGCGCTGGCGGATCCCGCTCCAGCACCGCACCGGCAACGGCCATGTCTATGCCAGCGCCTTCGTGGGCGAGGACGAGGCCGCCGACGCGCTGCTTCAGGGTCTCGACGGCGCGCCTGCTGCCGACCCGCGCCCGCTGCGCTTCGTGGCGGGCATGCGCGAGCGGCTGTGGGAGCGCAACTGCGTCGCGATCGGCCTGTCGGGCGGCTTCCTGGAGCCGCTGGAATCGACCAGCATCCACCTGATCCAGTCCGGCATCACCCGGCTGATGAGCCTGTTTCCCGACAGCGGCCACGCGCCGGTCGAGCGGGAGGCCTACAACCGGCTGGGACGTGCCGAATATGAGCAGGTCCGCGACTTCCTGATCCTCCACTATCACGCCAGCGAGCGCGACGATTTCGACTTCTGGCGCCACTGCCGCGCCACGCCGCCGCCGGACAGCCTGGCGCACAAGCTGGAACTGTGGCGCGCCCGCGGCCGGGTGCTGCCCGAGCCGGGCAGCCTCTTCACCGAGGACAGCTGGATCGCGGTGCTGATGGGGCAGGCGGGCATGCCGGCCTCTGTCGATCCGCTGGTCGCCACGCTTCCTGCACCGGAGGCGGGACGCTTCCTGCAGCATCTGCGCAGCGTCATCGGCCAGACCGCCGCGGCCATGCCGCCCCACGACCAGTTCATCGCGCGCCACTGCGCAGCCTGAGCCTTTCGGAGACCAGCACCATGCGCATCAACGACCCCGCCACGACCCTGCGCCGCGCGGCCGGCCGGGCGCTGATGGCGGCGGCGATCGCCACCGCGACGCCGACATTCGCCCAGACCCGGCAGATCGACGTCGATTTGGCGCGCGCCGGTGCGCCGATCGACCGCTCGTTCAACTTCTCGGTCGGTGCCGACTATCCCGGCACGCTGATGCGCGACGACAGCATGGCGCAGCTGCGGACGGCGGTCGACGAACTCGGCTTTCGCTACATCCGCTTCCACGGGCTGTTCCACGACAAGCTCGGCACCGTCCGCGTGGTGGACGGCAAGACCGTGTACGACTGGACCAAGATCGACGCGCTGATCGACGCCCTGCTCGCGCGACGGATCAAGCCGTTCGTGGAGCTCGGCTTCACCCCCACCGCGATAGCGACCTCTCAACAGACGCTGTTCTACTGGAAGGGCAACACCTCGCATCCCGAGCCCGAGGCCTGGGCCGCGCTGGTCGAGGCCTTCGTCCGCCACGCCCGCGCCCGCTACGGCGAGGCGGAGGTCCGCAGCTGGTTCTTCGAGGTGTGGAACGAGCCGAACCTCGACGGCTTCTGGGAAGACGCCGATCAGAAGGCCTATTTCGACCTGTACGAGACGAGCGCCCGGACGATCAAGGCGGTCGATCCCACCCTGCGCGTCGGCGGCCCGGCAACCGCAGGCGCGGCCTGGGTGCCCGAACTGCTCGCCTTCACGGCCGAGCGCCGCATCCCGATCGATTTCGTCACCACCCACGCCTATGGCGTGGAGGGCGGGTTCCTCGACGAGAAGGGCGAGGACGACAACAAGCTGTCGACCAACCCCGACGCGATCGTCGCCGACGTCCGCAAGGTCCGCGCTCAGATCGATGCGACGCAGTATCGCGGCCTGCCGCTCTACTTCACCGAGTGGAGCGCCAGCTACAATCCGCGCGATCCCGTCCACGACAGCTACATCAGCGGGCCGTACATCCTCACCAAGCTGCTCGCGACCCGCGGGATCGCGCAGGGCATGAGCTATTGGGCGTACAGCGACCTGTTCGAGGAAGCCGGTCCGCCGCCGACGCCGTTCCACGGCGGCTTCGGACTGATGAACCGCGAGGGCATCCGCAAGCCGGCATGGTTCGCGTACAAGTACATGAACCAGCTCACCGGCAAGGAGATCGCCACCGGTGACGGCGAAGCGCTGGCGGCGACCGAGGGCGGCGCGACCAACGTCGTGCTGTGGGCCTGGCGCCAGCCCGAGCAAACCGTAAGCAACCGCCCGTTCTTCACCAAGGTGCTGCCGGCCAAGCCGTCCGAGCCTACCCAGCTGCGGTTCGCCGGCCTTCAGCCCGGCCGCTATCGCATCGCCGTCCGCCGCGTCGGCTTCAAGGCGAACGACGCGCACACGCGCTACCTGGAAATGGGCTCGCCCAAAGATCTGAGCGCCGCGCAGCTCGCCGAGTTGCAGGCACTAACGCGCGACCTGCCCGAGAAGCAGACGACCGTCCGGGTCGGCCGCGACGGTCGCCATGCGATGACGGTGAAGATGAGCACCAACGACGTGGTGCTCGTGTCGGTCCAGCCGGCCGGCGCCGCACAGTAACAGCACCAGGCGAGAGAGAAACGATGACGGTGAACCGCCGCGAGACGATCCTGTTGGCGCTGGCCTCGGCCGGCGCGACGCTGCCGGGCCGGGCTCTGGCCGCCGGCCAGACGGCGCCTGCCGCCCCCACGCGCGCTCGCTGGGGCACGACGGTGGAAGGCCAGCGCCGGGCCGATCTGGGCGACGGCACCTATCGGAACCCCGTGCTGGCGGGCGATCGGCCGGACCCTAACGTGCTGAAGGACGGAGACGACTATTACGCCGCCTTCTCGTCCTTCCTCTACTATCCCGGCGTGCCGATCTGGCATTCGCGCGACCTGGTGAACTGGACTCCGGTCACCGCCGCGCTCAAGACGCCGATCGGCAACGTCTGGGCGCTCGACATCGCCAAGCACGACGGGCGCTATTTCATCTACATCCCGGTGCTGGATGACGCCGATCCCGCCCGCGCGCTCAAGACCTATGTCATCCACGCGCCCAGCATGAAGGGGCCGTGGAGCGAGCCGATCGACATGCGGATCGACGGCCTCATCGATCCCGGCCATGCGCTGGGCGAGGACGGCAAGCGCTACCTGTTCTTCAACGGTGGCAACCGGGTGCAGCTGAGCGACGACGGCCTGTCGGCGGTCGGCAAGGTCCAGCATGTGTACGACGGCTGGCCCATCCCGGAGAACTGGATCATCGAGGGCTTCGCGCTCGAAGGGCCGAAGATCACCCGCAAGAACGGCTGGTTCTACATGTTCTCCGGCGAGGGCGGTACCGCCGGGCCGCCGACCAGCCACATGGTGGTGGTCGCCCGCTCGCGCTCGATCGACGGGCCGTGGGAGAATTGCCCGCACAACCCGATCGTCCGCACCGTCAGCCGCGACGAGCCCTGGTGGTCGCGCGGCCATGCGACGGCGATCGAGGGGCCGGACGGCAAGTGGTGGCTGGTCTACCACGGCTACGAGAACGGCCTGCGCACGCTGGGACGCCAGATGCTGCTGGAGCCGATCGAGTGGACCGCCGACGGGTGGCCGCGCGCCACCGGCGGCGACCTGTCGCGCCCGTTGCCGAAGCCCGGTGGGAAGGGCGGAGCCCACGGCCAGCCGCTGTCGGGCTTCGGCCCGGACGCGATCGGCAACAAGCTGACCTTCTGGGCACCCGCGCCGGGCTATCTCGATCGCGCGCGCATCGCCGGTGGCGCGCTGACGCTGGCGGGGCAGGGGACCGGTCCTGCAGATGCTTCGCCGCTGCTGTTCTTGGCGGGCGACCGCTCCTACGAGGTGCGGGTCGAGGTGGAGTTGGAGGGTGCAGCCCAGGCTGGGCTGATCCTGTTCTACAACGAAAAGCTGTTCTGCGGCCTCGGCCTCGGGCAGGAGAAGCTCCACGCCTATCGCATCGGGCAGGAGGAACGCTGGCCGGCCGGCGCGCAGATCGACACGCGCCGCCTGCACCTGCGGCTGGTCAACGACGAGAATGTCGTCACCTTCTTCTACAGCCGCGACGGGAAGCGCTGGACCAAGGAGCGCTCGTTCGAGGTCTCCGGCTACAACCACAATGTCGCGGACGGCTTTCTCAGCCTGCGTCCTGGGCTGTATGTGGCGGGCGAGGGCAAGGCGACGTTCCGCAACCTGGCCTACCGCGCCTTGCAGGGGGTCAGCGACAGCGTCCGCCCGTGATCCCGCGGCACCTTCCTTGTGCGGCATCTTTGCAAAACGTCCGTCATGCTGACGGAAGTCAGCATCCAGACACGCAGCGCCAGAGGCTCAAGCGGCACGGCAATGGATCCTGACTTCCGTCAGAATGACGAAAAGACAGGGGACATCCCTTTTGCAAACACCCCGTCTTAGCCGGGGGTGCCATCAGGATCGGCGCGGTCTTCTCGGCGGGCGGGCCAGCGCCTCGGCGATGGCGGCACGCACCACCGGCGCCATGCGCGCGTAGCCGGCCGCGTTCGGATGCAGCCCGTCGCCAGTGTAGGCGTCGGTCAGCATTCCGCGTGAGTCCGCCAGCGGGGCGGCATAGTCGGCGAAGGCATAGCCCCGCGCCGCCGCGAGTGCGCGCAGCCCGTCGTTGATCGCGCGCAGCGTCGCCGGCGGTCGTTCCTTGGTCATGTAGCCGCGGTTCTCGCCATAGTCGTTCACCGGCAGCAGCCCGCACAGGACCACGCGGATGCCCCGCGCGTCGGCGATGTCGGCCATCGCGGTGATGTTGGCGAGGATCGTCTCGGGCGTCTCGACCTGCAGGAAACCCGACACGTCGTTGGTGCCGCCCAGGATCACGACCGCGGCGGGCTGCAGCGCGACGACATCATGCTCGAACCGCACCAGCATCTGCGCCGTCACCTGCGCCCCTATGCCGCGATTGACGTACGGCTTGCCGGGAAAGGACTTGGCCAGATCCCAGCCATCGGTGATCGAATCGCCCAGGAACACGACCCGCTGCTCCCCCTGCGCCGGCGGCGGCAGGGCGGCGTTGGCCGGCGCGTAGAGATAGCGCTCGCCGAAATCCCGCATCAGCGACGGGACCAGCTTGTCGCGAAACGGCCCGCCCCACGGACCCCAATCGCGCGTCTCGGTGACGGTACGACGCTCCGGGCTGCTCTGATACTGCGGTTCGTCGGCGGCGATGAGCATCACCGCACCGGCAAGCAGCAACGCGATCCGCTTCATGCCGGCAGCACTCCCAGTCGCTTGGCATAGGCGACGAACAGATCGGGCCAAGCGGATGCCGGCACGGTCTTGGGCAGGCGCACGCCAAAGCCGTGGCCGCCCTTGTCGAAGCCGTGAAACTCGGTCTCGCGCTGCTGGTCGAGCATCGCCTGGTACAGCGAGATGCTGTTGGCGATCGGCACCAAGCCGTCGTCGCTGGCATGCGCCAGGAAGATCGGCGGCGTCGTCGCGGTGACTCGCGTCTCGACCGAGGCTGTGCGCCGCAGCGTCTCGCCCGCGTCCGGCCCCAGCAGCGCGTCGCGCGAGCCGCCGTGGGTGAAAGGTGCGGAAAGGCTCACCACCGGATAAATCAGCCCGGCAAGATCGGGGCGAGCGGACTGCTGGTCGGCAGCGTCGACCGGCGCGTAGGTGCGCTCGTCGTGCCGGGTCGCGAGGCTGCCGGCGAGATGCCCGCCGGCCGAAAAGCCGAGTGCCGCCACGCGCTTGGGATCGACGCCATAGGTCGCCGCGCGTGCGCGGATCACCCGCATCGCCCGCTGCGCATCCTGCAGCGGCACCAGCGCGCGATCGGCCCAGCCCTCGCCCGGCAGACGATAGCTCAGGATGAAGCAGGTGACCCCGCGCGCGGTCAGCCAGCGCGCCTGTTCCTCGCCCTCGTTGTCGATTGCGAGAAAGCCGTAGCCGCCGCCCGGTATCAGCAGCACGGCCGTGCCGTTCGATGCCGACGGGCGGCGCACCATCAGCGTCGCACGATCGATGCCCGTCAGCGCGCGATCGTTGACGTCCGGATCGCTGGACCCCTGATTCGCCTTGGGGACCGGCAGGCGGGCCGGCGTGCCCGGCGCCTTTCCGGGCCAAAGCTGGACGGTCTCGCCCCAGGTGATCGGCGCCGCATGCGCCGGCGCGCCGACAAGGGACAGAGCCGCCGCTGCCGCCAGCACGTCGCGTCGCGAGGGCGTCATCACTTCCCTCCGCCTTTGGCAGGGCATACCGCGCCCGCGGGATCGGTCGCGAGTCGGATGTCCGAGATCGCGACCGAGAAGGGTGCCGCCGCGTCGAGCGCGAACGGGCTGGAGACCTTGTCGATCGTCGCGCCCGCATCGCGGAAGCACTTCAGCGGCACGCGCAGCATGTGCCAGCCCGCGCTCTTGTCGAGGGTCGAGGCGATGTCGACGCGGCCGCCGCCCAGCGCCAGCCCGACTGGCCCGGTGGGTGCCTTGTCGACGCGATAGGTGACCTGCAGGTTCAGGTCGCCGTTGGTTTCGCGGGTGAGGGCGAGGTCGGGGCCGGTGATCTTGGCCGTGCCCTTGCCCTTCCAGCTCAGCTGCACCGCGCCTTCCTGCGCGTTGGCGCTGTCCACCGCTGCGCGGCCGATCGCCGGATCGAGCGACAGCTGGAACGGCGCCGGCACTCGGCCGCGTGCGAAGAACAGGCTGGTGTTGGCGAGGCTCGCGTCGATGCCGGCGACCTCGCTCAGCGCGGGCACCGTGCCGCCCTTGGCGTAGCTCAGGCCATAGCCGAACGGGAACAGCGGGTCATAGCCCGGCGCGCCGCGGTTCAGCACGAACTGCGCGGCCGTCTTGGGCCAGCTGAAGGCGAGCTTGCCGGTGAAGTCCCGCTTGCCGCCGATCAGCACGTCGGCGATGCCGGCGCCTTCGGACCCCGGGAACCAGGCGGCGACGAACGCATCCGACTGGTTGAGCTCCGGGTTCACCCACATCGGGCGGCCCGACAGGAACACCGACACGGTCGGCACGCCCGCCGCCTTCAGCTTCTTGAGCAGCGCCAGCGCCTGCTTGTCGCCCGCCTCGAACTCCAGCGAGCGCACATCGCCGCGCATCTCGGCATAGGGCTGCTCGCCGAACACCACGATCGCGACGTCGGGCTTGGTGGTGAAGCTGCCGTCCGCCGACAGCGTGGCGGTGCCGCCGCCCGCCTTGGCGGCCGCGGCAATGCCCGCGTAGATCGAGGTCGCGCCGGGGAAATCGGCGTTGGTGTTGCCGTCGCCCTGCCACGAGAGCGTCCAGCCGCCCGACTGGCGGCCGATGTCGTCGGCCGCATCGCCGGCAACGAGGATGTTGGCGCTCGCCTTCACCGGCAGCACGCCGCTGTTCTTGAGCAGGACGAGGCTTTTCGCCACCGCCTCGCGCGCGACCGCACGATGCTCGGCCGATCCGATCACCTGCGGGCGGCTTTCATAGGGGCGCGGCGCGTCGAACAGGCCCAGCTTCATCTTCACGCGCAGGATGCGGCGCACCGCATCGTCGATGCGCGCCATCGGGATGGTGCCCGCCTTCGCCGCGGCGAGGGTGGTGGTGTACAGGCCCTTCCAGCTGTCCGGCGCCATCGCCATGTCGAGGCCGGCGTTGAAGGTCGCGGGGCAGTTCTCGTTGGTGCAGCCCGGGATCTGGCCGTGGCCGTTCCAGTCGCCGACGACGAAGCCGTCGAAGCCCATGCGGCCCTTGAGCACGTCGGTCAGTAGCGACTTGTTGCCGTGCATCTTGGCGCCGTTCCAGCTGGAGAAGCTGGCCATGACCGTCATGGTGCCGGCGTTCACCGCCGCCGGGTAGCCGGCGTTGTGGGTCGCGATCAGCGTCGCCTCGTCGACCTGAGCGTCGCCCTGGTCGATGCCGTCCTTGGTGCCGCCGTCACCCAGGAAGTGCTTCACGCTGGCCGCGACATGGCCCTTCTGGATGCCCCAGTTTGCGGGTTTGCCCTGCAGCCCCTCGACCATCGCGCCGGCATAGGAGGCGACGACCGCGGGGTCCTCCGAATAGCCTTCGTAGGCGCGGCCCCAGCGATCGTCCTGCGGCACCGCCAGCGTCGGGCCGAACGCCCAGTCGATCCCTGCCGCCGCCGTCTCGGCCGCGGTCGCTTCGCCGATGCGGCGGATCAGCGCGGGTTCGCGCATCGCCCCCAGCGCGCTGTTGTGCGGGAAGATCGTGGCGCCCACCACGTTGTTGTTGCCGTGCACCGCGTCGATGCCGAACATCAGCGGGATGGCGACGTGCCCAGGCCGCTTCTCCATCGCGACCTTGTTGAACGCCTGCGAGGTCGCCACCCATGGTGCGGCGGGCGAGCGGTCGGGCGCGCCGATCGGCGGCGAGCTGCCGCCTGCCAGGATCGAGCCTAACGGATAGGTGCGCAGGTCCTCGGGCGTGATCGCGGACGTATCGGCCTGGATCATCTGGCCGATCTTCTCTTCGAGAGACAGCTTGGCGAGGAGTGCCGAGATCTTCGCTTCGGTCTTGGCATCGACCAGTGCGGCGGGGCTCTTCGCCTCCGGCCAGCTTGCCGGGGTGGCGACCTGCGCCGCCGTTCCGCTTGCCACCATGCCCATCAGGGCCGCTACCGCCCAATAGCTCACGCGACGCATTTCTTCCCTCTCCGTCTTTTTATCCGCCTCCGAATAGGAGAACGTGTTTGATAACGCTATCAGCTTTTCCGACGCGCCACACTTGCTGCTTTGCAGATGCCGAACAGATGCTACGGAGCCTTATGGCAGCCGGCTCGACGCGCAAACCCCGAAGCGGAACCTCGCGGCACAAGGGCGCGCCCACGATCGCCGACGTCGCCGCGATGGCGGGCGTGTCGCTCATGACCGTCTCGCGCGTGATCAATGCCGAAGGCAACGTCCGCGACACGACTCGCGAGGCGGTGCATACGGCGATCGCCAAGCTGAACTACGCCCCCAACCGCGCCGCCCGCCGCCTCGCCGGTGCCGCGCAGCAGCGCATCGGGCTGCTCTACAGCAACCCGTCGGAAGCCTATCTCAGCGCCTTTCTGCTCGGCAGCCTCGACCAGGCGAGCCGGGCCGACATCCAGTTGGTGGTCCAGAACGTCGAGACGGGGAGCGGGGAACGCGAGATGGCGCAGCGGCTGCTCAACAGCGGCGTCGACGGCATCATCCTGCCGCCGCCCCTGTGTGACTCGCAGCCGGTGCTCGATCTGCTGAGCGAAGCGCGGGTGCCGGCGGTCGTGGTCGCCACCGGCCGCCGACCCGAGCACCTCGCCGCGGTGTCGATCGACGACCGCAGCGCCGCGTGCGAAATGACCAGCCACCTGCTCGATCTCGGCCATCAGCGGATCGGCTTCATCATCGGCAACCCGAACCTGACGGCGAGCGGCGAGCGGCTGGAGGGCTATCGCGCAGCGCTGGCGGAGCGCGGGATCGAGGTCGACGACTGCCTCGTCGCGCAAGGCCTGTTCACCTATCGCTCCGGGCTCGACGCCGCCGAGGAGTTGCTGGAGGCCGAGCAGCCGCCGTCGGCGATCTTCGCCAGCAACGACGACATGGCCGCCGCGACGGTCGCGGTGGCGCATCGTCGCGGCCTCGACGTGCCCGGCGATCTGACGGTGGTGGGGTTCGACGATAGCGCCCTTGCCACGACGATCTGGCCCGAACTCACCACCATCCACCAGCCGATCGCGGACATGAGCCGCGCGGCGGTCGATCTGCTCGCGGCGATGCTGCGGGACAGGCGCAGCGGGACGGCCGAGGTGCTTCGCCAAGTGGTCCTCGACTATACGCTGATCCGCCGCCAGTCGGATGCCGCGCCGCGGCGGCGTCCGGCAGCGCGGATGCTGGGGTAGGGCGGTCTTCGTTGGCGACGCGACCGGCCGCCAGCGCCGTCAGCGATCGTCCAAGAGCTCATCGACCCGGCGGATTTTATGGCGGCATGTTCCGCCCGTTAGGTGAAGCTGCAGCACACGCCTGCCGCTCGCAATGGTTGTGTTAGCGGTATCGTTCATGCCATAAACCGCCTCAAGGGCGAAAAAGTCGTCCAAAAAGAACAAGCGAGGGAGGGCGGAGAGGACGATGGCGCGCATGCGTTTCATGCACACAGCCGTGATCGCGCTCGCCCTTTGCGCTGGCGTCGACGTGGCGGCTGGACCGGCTGCATCACCGGCCGTTCCCTACGATTGGCGCAACGTCACGCTCGGCGGCGGCGGCTTCGCACCGGGGATCGTGTTCAGCACCGCCGAGCGCGGCCTCGCCTACCTGCGCACCGACATGGGCGGCGCGTACCGCTGGGATGCCACCCGGGCGCGCTGGCTGCCGCTGCAGGACGACGAAGCGGAGCCCAGTTACATGGGCATCGAGAGCATCGCCCCCGATCCGGTCGACGCCGACATCGTGTACATGGCCGCAGGCATGAGCGCGCGGATGCCGGCGGCGATCTTCCGATCCGCCGATCGCGGAGCCACCTGGCGCAAGACGGCGGTGCCGTTCGCGATGGGCGGCAACGAGGACGGCCGCGGCATGGGCGAGCGGCTGGCGATCGATCCGAACGCGCCCGCCACCTTGCTGTTCGGGTCGCGCCACGATGGCCTGTGGCGCAGCGACGATTCGGCCGCCACCTGGCACAAGGTCGTCGGGTTCCCGCTCGCCGGCCTCGGCAAACCCGATCGCCCGCGCACAACGCATGGCGGCCTGTCCTTCGTCCTGTTCGACAAGGCGAAGCGCGGCCGCATCTACGTCGCGAGCGCGGACCCGGGCGCCCGGCACCTGTTCCGCTCCGACGATGGCGGTACGAGTTGGCGGGTGATCGCGGGAGGGCCGTCCGCCGATCTCCTGCCGGTCAAGGGCGTGGTCGGCCGCGACGGCGTGCTTACCATCACCTATTGCGACTATATCGGCCCGAACGGGATCAAGCGCGGCGAGGTCTGGCGCTTCGATCCGGCCAAGGGCGCGTGGCGCGACGTGACGCCGCTCAAGGGCGCGGCGGTGGTGCCCGGCGGCTATATGGGCGTGGCGGTCGCGGCGAGTGATGCCAACGTCCTCGCGGTGGCGACGGTCAACCGCTATCAGGGCGGCGATACCGTATGGCGTTCGTACGATGCCGGGCGGACGTGGCGGGAACTCTCCCGCACCAGTACGCGCGACGTGTCCGCGACACCGTTCCTCGATTTCGACAAGAAGGCCAACTTCGGTCACTGGATCGCCGGCCTCGCGATCGATCCGTTCGATGTCGGCCACGCCGCCTATGTCACCGGCGCGACGATGTACGCGACCGACGGCTTCGACCAGCCCGGCACCATGCGCTGGGCGCCCTGGACGAAGGGAATCGAGCAGACCGCCGTCATCACCCTGGTCAGCCCGACGGGCGGCGCGCACCTCGTATCGGGATACGGCGATCTCGGCGGGTTCCGCCACGACGATCTCACCGTCTCGCCGCCGCGCGTCCACCTCAACCCGTTCCTGACCAACACCAACTCGCTCGATTATGCCGGCGCCGCGCCCGCGGTGATGGTGCGCAGCGGCAACACGCACAAGCCGGTGGTGCCCGACACGTCGCTCGCCTGGTCGGGCAACGGCGGCACCAGCTGGCAGCCGCTCCGCGTGCCGCCCAGTGAGTCCTCCGGCAGCGAGCCACCGCCCGAGCGCACCGGCAATGCCGCGATCACCGTCTCAGCAGACGGCAGCACCTTCGTGGTCGAGACGACGCGACCCATCCTCACTCGCGATCGGGGCAGGACATGGGCGCCGATCCGCGGCCTGCCTTCGCGTGTCCGGGTGACCGCAGACAAGGCCGACGCGGCACGCTTCTACGCGATCGATTTCGCCGCCGATCGCCTGGTGCGCAGCGATGACGGCGGCGCGACCTTCCACTCCATTGCCGGCACCGGGCTCCCCGTCGACCTGTCCGGCGCCCGCGCGGTGGGTCGCGAGGCGGCAAACCCGCTGGTCGCCACGCCGGGCCGCGCCGGGGCGCTGTGGCTGCTGGTCGGAAGCGAGCTGTACCGCTCGACCGATTTCGGCGAGCGTTGGGAACGCGCCACCAGCGGTATCGCGATCACGCGCTATGGCCTGGGCAAGGGCGCGGCGGACGCCCGGTGGCCGGCGCTGTACGCCATCGGCCAGCGCGGCGATACCAAGGGCGTGTTCCGCTCGCTCGACGGTGGCGCGGGGTGGCGGCGCATCAACGACGACGCGCATCAATGGGGCCTGCGCCTGCGCATGGTCAGCGGCGATCCGCGTCTGTTCGGCCGCGTCTATGTGGCGACCGACGGACGCGGGATCCTGTACGGCGATCCGAAAGAGGGGGCGAAGTGAACGTCTTTACACTAGGCACCGCGCTCGTCGCACTGGCGAGCGCCACCGTTGCGACGGCGCAGACCGGCCCGGCTACCGAACTGCCGCGGCTGGAAAGCCGCAACGGGCGCCACGCCTTCATCGTCGACGGCGCGCCGTACCTGATGCTCGCGGCGCAGGCGAACAATTCGAGCAACTATCCCGCGATGCTCGACGAGGTCTGGCCGGTGATCGACCGGATCAACGTCAACACGCTCGAGATCCCCATCGCCTGGCAGCAGGTCGAGCCGGTCGAGGGGACGTACGACCTGTCGTTCCTGCAGGTGCTGCTCGATCAGGCGCGCGCGCATGACAAGCGAATCGTGCTTCTGTGGTTCGGCACGTGGAAGAACACGAGCTATGCCTACACCCCCGATTGGGTGAAGCTGAACCCCGGGCGCTTCCCGCGGATGAAGACGCGCGAGGGCAAGGATCATGGCGTGCTCAGCGCGCATGGCGAGCAGACGCTGGCGGCCGACACGCGCGCGTTCGTCAAGGTGATGGAATATCTGCGCGATCACGATCCGCAGAACACCGTGATCCTCGTCCAGCCGCAGAACGAAACGGGCAGCTACCGCAACCCGCGCGATTTCGGCGCCACGGGCAACCGACTGTTCGCGCAGCAGATCCCCGCCGCACTCGCCCGCAAGACCGGCAAGTCCGGCACTTGGAGCCAGGCGTTCGGCGCGCAGGCCGACCGGGCCTTCAACACCTGGTACGTCGCCTCCTACGTCAACGCGATGGCGGTGGCGGGCAAGAAGGCGAAGCCGCTGCCGATGTACGTGAATGCATCGCTCGCGGGGCCATCGAACGTTCCCGATCCCGACGGCGTCGCCAGCGGCGGACCGCAGCAGGACGTGCTCGACATCTGGAAGGCGGCGGCACCCGCGATCGATTTCGCCGCGCCCGACATCTACGATCGCAAGAGCGAGAACATCGTCCAGTATCTCGACAAATACGCGCGTCCCGACAACGCGCTGATGGTGCCCGAGATCGGAAACGGCAAGGAGTTCGCGCGCTTCTTCTATCCCACGATCGGGCGGGGCGGCATCGGCTTCGCGCCGTTCGGCATGGATGACACGGGCTATTTCAACTATCCGCTCGGCTCCGACAATCTCGACAAGCAAACGCTCGACGCCTTCGCGCTGCCCTACAAGGCGGTGGGTTCGATCATGCGCGACTGGGCGCGGATCGCCGCCACCCGTCCGACTTGGGGCGCGGCCAAGCCCGACGACGGCACCGCTGTCTCCACCGTCCTGGGCGGATGGAAGATCTCCGGCACCTGGGGGGAGTGGCAGTTCGGCACCAAGGAATGGACTTGGCTCAAGTCCGAGCCCGCACCCTGGGCGTCGCAGCCGATCGGCGGCCTCGCCGTCGCGCAGATGTCCGACACCGAATTCCTGCTGGTCGGCGATCACGTCCGCGTCCGCTTCGAATCCGAGACGCCCGGCAACATGGTGCTGCGCATCGAGGAAGGCGGCTTTGACGACGGCAAGTGGGTGATGAAGCGGGTCTGGAACGGCGACCAGACCGACTACGGCATCAACCTGATCGACCGGCCACAGGTATTGAAGATCACGACGGGTCGCGCGCGCTGAGCCGCGCCCCCAATAAGAATGGATAGGGGTTAGGATATATGAACAGGGTTCTTATCGCTGCGCTGCTGACCGGTAGCGCGATCGCCTCGCCCGCGCAGGCGCAGAGCGGCGCCTTCCAGAAGATCGCCGGCGGCGTGGCGGTGACGCCTGCATCCGGCCCGTCTTCGCGTGTTGAGGTGACGGTGCATGGCGACGGCATCCTGCACGTGGTCGCGACGCCGCGGGACATGGCGACGGGGCCGCTGGCGCCCAGCCTGATGGCGCCCAACCCGCCGGCCGCCGGCAAGTACCAGGTGCGCGAGCAGGACGGCTACGTCACCATATCCGCCGCCAAGTCGACCGCGCAGATCGCGCTCGCCACCGGCGAGGTGCGCTTTCTGGATCGTGCCGGCAAGCTGCTGCTGAACGAAAGCGGCGCCACCGCCTTCGCCCCCACCACCGCCGACGGCAAGCCGTCCGTCACCGTCTCGCAGCAGTTCAACCGCGGCACCGACGAGGGCGTCTACGGCCTCGGCCAGCACCAGAATGCCTACATGGACAATCTGGGCGAGGACGTCGAACTCGCCCAGCACAACATGGACATCGGCATTCCGTTCCTGGTTTCCACCAAGGGCTACGGGCTGCTGTGGGACAACAACTCGATCACCCGCTTCGGCAATCCCAAGCCGTATCGCTTCGTGGGCGAGGGGATGAAGGTCTCGTCCGGTGGCAAGCCGGGCTGGAAGGCGGAGTATTTCCTCGACGGCAAGCCGGTGGTGACCCGCCAGGAAGCGACGATCAACTACCAGTACATCAAGGATCAGGCGAATTGGCCCGAGGCGGCCAAGGCGCAGACCGAGGCGGCGACCGGCGGACAGAACACCGCCGGCAACGCGGTGCAGAAGCAGACGGTGATCTGGACCGGCGACGTGATGCCGACCAGCACGGGCACGCACCGCTTCCAGCTCTATGGCTCGAGCTATTTCAAGGTCTTCGTCGACGGCAAGGAAGTCCTCAACCGCTGGCGCCAGAACTGGAATCCCTGGTACGCGAACTTCGACGTGCCGATGACCGCGGGCAAGGCCGCCAACGTGCGTATCGAATGGGAGCCGAACGCCGGCTACATCGCGCTGCTGCACAGCGATCCGCTGCCGACGCAGGACCGCAACTCCATCTGGTTCACCAGCGAGGTGGGGCAGGCCAAGAACTATTGGTTTATCCCCGGCGGCAGCATCGACGGCGCGATCGCCGGCTATCGCCAGCTCACCGGCAAGTCCGAGATGATGCCGAAGTGGGCCTATGGTTTCTGGCAGTCGCGCCAGCGCTACGACACCCAGGCCGAGGTCACCGGCGTGGTGGAGAAGTACCGCGAGCTGAAGATCCCGCTCGACAACATCGTGCTCGACTGGCGCTACTGGCGCGACGACGACTGGGGCAGCCACCGCTTCGATCCGACGCGCTTCGCCGATCCCAAGAAGATGATCGACACGGTGCACGCCGACAACGCGCACTTCATGATCTCGGTCTGGCCCAAGTTCTACCCGACGACCGATACCTACAAAGAGCTCGAGGCCGCCGGTGCGGTGTACAAGGGCAACCTTGAGATGGGGAACAAGGACTGGGTCGGCCCGGGCTATGCCAACACCTTCTACGATCCCTATTCGGCGAAAGGTCGCCGCATCTTCTGGAAGCAGATCGAGGAGCGTCTGGCGAAGCTCGGCACCGATGCCTGGTGGGCGGATGCGAGCGAGCCCGACATGCACTCCAACCTCTCGATCGAGGAGCGCATCGAGACGATGGGGCCGACCGCGATCGGGCCGGCAACGCAGTATTTCAACAGCTTCCCGCTGATGAACGCGCAGTCGTTCTACGACGGCTGGACGTCGTTCAAGCCGGACGTCCGCCCGTTCCTGCTCACCCGGTCGGGGTTCGGCGGGTTGCAGCGCTACAGCGCGGCGATCTGGTCGGGCGACGTCGCGAGCCGCTGGTTCGACCTTAAGGCGCAGATCTCGGCCGGGGTGAACGCCTCGATGTCCGGCATCCCCAACTGGACGCACGACATCGGCGGCTTCGCGCTGGAGGATCGCTACGCGACCAAGACGCCGACCGCGGCGAACCTCGACGAGTGGCGGGAACTCAACCTGCGCTGGTTCCAGTTCGGTGCGTTCAGCCCGCTGTTCCGCAGCCACGGCGAGTTTCCGTATCGCGAGATCTACGAGATCAGCCCGGAAGCCTCGCCGATGCGCCAGTCGATGGTGTGGTACGACACGCTGCGCTACCGCCTGATGCCGTACATCTACACGGTCGGTGCCGATACCTATATGAAGGACGGCAGCATCATGCGCGCGCTCGCCGCCGACTTCCCGCAGGACAAGGCGGCGCGTGACCTCGTCGACGAATATCTGTTCGGCGACGCGTTCCTCGTCGCGCCGGTGGTCGAGTACAAGGCGCGCAGCCGGAAGGTGTACTTCCCCGGCACGGGCACCTGGTACGACTTCTCGACCGGCAAGACCTATCGCGGCGGCCAGACGGCGACCGTCGACGCGCCGGCCGAACGCATGCCGCTGTTCGTCCGCGCCGGCGCCATCGTGCCGATGGGCCCCGTCATGCAGTACACCGACCAGGATCGCAGCGCCCCGCTGACGATCACGGTGTACACCGGCGCCGACGGCACGTTCTCGCTCTACGAGGACGACGGCACCAGCACCGCGTACAAGTCGGGCGCGTTCAGCCGCATTCCCATGCGCTACGACGACCGGACCGGCGCGGTGACGCTCGGCGCGCGCGAGGGCAAGGGCTGGAAGGGCATGCCCGCCAGCCGCACCATCCGCGTCCGCTGGATCCGCGAAGGCAAGCCGGTGACCGACACCAACGGCTACGACGCGGAGGCGACCTACAACGGCCGTGCGCTGACCATCGCGCGGAAGTAAGCGGCACCACGCCCCCTCCCCGTCGGAAGACGGGGAGGGGGCGTAACGGCCGTCAGCGACGTGCGCGGCAACTCGTGCCCGCGAGGCCGGCTTGCAAAGCGAGCCATGCCGACGAAGGCGGTTGTTGAGGGCGTCGCCGAAAGCGCCACTTCCGCGGCGGACCGCTCACCATGGTACGCATGGTTCCCGAGCGAAGTTCGGGAGGATGGAAGTGACCGATTGTGGTGATAGCGGACATTCTGCCGGTCCGGTAATAGCGGTCCATGGCCGACCGCACGATGCTCCAATTCGACTATGATAAGGCTCACGGGCAGGTTGCGACCGCTGTGCTCGGCCGACGCGACGGAGCGGCTGGCTGGCACGGCGTGGCGGTGGTGATCGAGGACCGCGCCCTCGTGTTGCGGGTTGACGCGGATACCGACGAGATCGCTGTGGAGCTTGAGGCAGCGCCGGATGTGAATAGCGGTTGGCAAGCCGTCGCCGAGTTGTCCGACTTCGTTGGATCGGAGTTGGGGTGGTGCTGGGTAGGTCGAAACTACCGAGGCTACCTCGACATGTTCACGCTGTCATTCTCCGGCCTTGAGCCGCAGTTGTGCTTCACGGGCGAGGCGGCGACCATCAGCATAAGGCGCATCCTGCCAGCCTCATGAATGTCTGCAATTGGGCAAATCAGTAGTTCCACAAAGCCCGTCATGCTGAACTCGTTTCAGCATCCACCCCGCCACACACGCTAGAGAAGTGGACCGTGAAACAAGTTCAGGGTAACGCCGGATGAGGCGAACGCGGCGGCGCCATTTTTTCTTTTCGCCGTAGAGGACGAATGGCGCCCGCCCTCAAACTAGCCCTGTGCCCTCCAGCTTCACCACCGGCACGAAGCCAGTGCCCGGCGGGACGGTTAAGTTCAGCCCCTCGGCCCGCTGCGTCACCTCGACCGGTGCCCCGCGCAGCAGCGTCGCCCGCGCGACGCGTCCGTTCCACCGCCCGCGCCCCAGCGCCGCTACCGTCACCGCTCGCGTCGGGCGCTTCAGGAACAGCAGGTACAACGCGCCCTTGTTCACCGTGAAGCGCACGTCCCGTTCGTCGAAGCCCTTGAACGCGCCCTCGTTCTGCATCCCCGCGGCAAGCTGTGTCGGCCCCTCGCCATAGACACGCCACGGTCGCGAGCCGAAGATCGCCTCGCCGTTCACCGCCATCCAGCCGGCGAGATCGTCGAGGATCCGCTCCTCCTCCGCATCGATGCTGCCGTCGCCGCGCTGGGGGACGGACAGGAGGAGGTTGCCGTTCTTCGACACCACGTCCGCCAGCCGCTGCACCACGTCCTCGGCGCTCTTGTAGCTCCTGTCGGTGAAGCGGCTGCGGTTGTAGAACCAGTCGCCGATGCAGGTGTCCGTCTGCCACGGCTCGTCCCACAGATGGTCGGAAAAGCCGCGCTCGACGTCCTGCACCACGCCGAAGCGGGCGTAGGGCTTCAGTTGCTTGGCGGTGAGCACCACGTCGATGTCGCCATGCCAGGCGATCGAGCGGTTGTAGTAGTGCGCGGCCGCCTCCAGCCCCGTGTTGCCGAACGGCAGCTCGTAATTGTCGAAATAGCACAGGTCCGGGCGGTACTTTTCCACAAGCTCCTGCTGACGAAGCAGCCATTGCCGCACGAAGCGCGGGTCTCCGGGTGGAGCCGTCTCGATCCACTGGCCGTCGTGCTGGTCGTGCCAGGCGTTCATCGCCTCGATGCTGTCGATCCCGTCGGGCGCCACCATATGGGGGCCGGTGTAGAGTTGCTGCGGGTCGAGCCCGTCCCACCATTGCCCGCGCCCGTCCGCCTTCGTCAGGCGATACGCGTCGTAGCGTTCGCCCTTGCGCGGACCCACCGGATCATAGCCATAGGCCGGCTGATACCAGTGCCAGGCGTGCGAGATGTGGTTCGACACGCCGAACCGCAGCCCCGCGCGCCGCGCCGCCCGTTCCCAGATGCCGACCACGTCGCGCTTCGGCCCGATGCGGGTCGCGTTCCAGCCGTGATGGCTGCTGTCGAAACAGTCCAGATTGTCGTGATGGCAGGCGAGCGAGACGAAGTATTTGGCGCCCGCCTTGACGAAGCGCTGCATCAGCGCCTCCGGCTCCCACGCCGCGGCGGTCCAGCGCGGGAACAGGTCCTTCATCCCGAACTCGCTCGGATGGCCGTACGTCCTGCGGTGGAAATCGGCCATCGGATGGCCCTGCATGTAGAGGAAGCGGCCGTACCAGTCGCCCTGCTCGGGCACCGCCTGCGGACCCCAGTGCGACCAGATGCCGAACTTGGCGTCGCGGAACCAGTCCGGGTAGCGGTACTGCTGCACCAGCGACGGCCAGTTTGGCTGCACCCGCTCGCCCCGGGCGGCGATCAGGGCAGGGGCCGCCAGTGCGGCAGCGATCACGGCGCGCCGCGATGGTCCTCGGGTCATTTCGTCCTCCCCTGTTGGATTTCCCGTCCGTCTGCGCGGAGCCTGTCGAAGGGCGGGTCCGAAGCACGAGGCGTCTGTTGGATCAGCCGCTCACGCTGCGCCGCTTCGCGCGTCCTTCTAGTCTCATGGACAAGCGGGGCACAAGCCGATAGCGCTATCATCCGTGAGGGGAGAGAGCGTGATGCCAAAGGTGGCGGGCTCCATCGATGGTGTTGCGGCACCGGCCGTGCAACGCATTCCGTATCTGCTCCCAAGTCAGCCGGCGGCGGCGGCAACAGGGTCGAGCGATCTGTCGAACGAACACCCGAGACAACGATAAGAAGGGGAGGACCATGCGGATCATCGGAACGGCCGTCGCCGCCATGCTGGCGCTCTCGGCACCCGTCGCGGCGCAGGAGACCGCCGTGCCGCGGATCGTCACCCGGGATGGTCGCCATGCGCTGATGGTCGACGGTGCACCGTTCCTGATCCTGGGCGCACAGGTAAACAACTCCAGCGCCTGGCCTGCTGCGATGGACAAGGTCTGGCCGACGATGGAGGCGCTGCACGTCAACACGGTGGAGGTGCCGATCGCCTGGGAGCAGATCGAGGCCAGGGAGGGCGTGTTCGACTTCTCCTATGTCGATCTGCTGCTGGAACAGGCACGCGAGCGGAACCTCCGGCTCGTCCTGCTGTGGTTCGGGACGTGGAAGAACACCAACCCGCAGTACACGCCCGCCTGGGTGAAGCTGGACAACAAGCGCTTTCCCCGGATGCGCAAGCCGGATGGGAGCAATCACTATGCGCTGTCGCCGTTCGGACGCGAGACGCTCGCCGCCGACAGTCGCGCCTTCACCGCCTTCATCCGCCATCTGAAAGCGGCCGATCCGCAGAATACGGTCGTGATGGTGCAGGTGCAGAACGAGCCCGGCTCCTACGGCCTGCCGCGCGACCATTCGCCGGAAGCGAACGCGGCCTTCGCCGGCCCGGTACCCACCGCGTTGCTGCGCCAGATGAAGAAGCGGCCCGGTACGTGGGAAGCGGTGTTCGGGCGCGATGCCGAACTCTACTTCCACGCCTGGCACGTCGCCCGCTACATCGATCGGGTCGCGGCGGCGGGGAAGGCGGTCAAGCCGATCCCCATGTACGTCAACGCCGCGCTTCCCGGCGACCCGTTCACCTATCAGGAGCCCAAGAGCTACGCGAGCGGCGGCCCAGCCAATACGGTGATCGACGTGTACAAGGCCGCGGCGCCGAACCTCGATCTGCTGGCGCCCGACATCTACAATCCGGATCACAAGGCGTATCTGGGGTTCCTCGACGCCTACGACCGCCCGGACAATCCGTTGTTCGTGCCGGAGACCGGCCATGCCAAGGAATATGCCCGCTACGTCTTCGAGGCGGTGGGGCGGGGCGCGATCGGCTGGGCGCCGTTCGGTATGGACGGCAACCGCTACCTCTCCACGCTGCCGCCGACGCCCAAGCTGAACGACGAGGCGATCGCGCCGTTCGCCGCCCACTTCGCCTTGTTCCGCCCGATCGCGCGGCTGTGGGCGAAGCTCGCCTTCGCCGGCAAGACCTGGGGCGCGGCCGAGCCCAACGACCCCGCCGACGCGCATACCCAGGTGATGCAGCTCGGCCCCTACGTCGCCACCGCCAGCTTCGGCCGATCCGACTTCGGCACGGCGCCGCCCAAGGGCAATGCTGAGCCGTCGGGCGGCGTGGCGATCGCCGAACTCGCGCCGGACGAATATCTGGTCACGGGCTTTCGGGCGCGGGTGGACTTCGATCTGGCGGACAAGCGCGTCGCCAACCTGATCTACGATCGGATCGAGCAGGGCCATTACGACGCGGAGGGCCGATGGGTGTTCGAGCGCGTGTGGAACGGCGATCAGGCGGACTGGGGGCTGAACTTCACCGCCGCGCCGCAATGGCTGCGGGTGAAGCTGGCCAGCTATCCCAAGCGCTAACGGGAAAGGGGAAGCGAGGATGAAGACGCGTCTGTTGCTGGCCGCGATCGCGGCGGTCATGCCCTTGCCCGCCTGGGCCGATCCGCAGTTCAAGCTGCTCGTGCTCGCGATGCCGAGCAAATATCATTACGAGTATATCCCCACTGCCCGCGACGGGATCGAAGGGCTCGCCAAGCTCCATGCGTTCGATTTCGACTGGACGCACGATCCCGGCGTGCTGGAGCGCGATCTCAGCGGCTACGCCGCGGTGATGCTGCTCAACACGCCGGTGGAGGAGCTGAAGCCGGCGGCACGGCGCGGGTTCGAGACGTACATGAACGCGGGCGGCAACGCGATGGTGGTGCATCGCGCGGCGATCTCGGCGCCCGGCGATTGGCCGTGGTACGAAAAGCTGGTCGGCCGCACCGTCGGCGTGCATCCGATGTTGCAGACCGGTGTCGTGACGGTGGTCGACAAGCGCTTCCCGGCCACGTTCAGCCTGCCGGACCGCTGGATCTGGAGCGACGAATTCTACACCACGACGAACCCCTATCGTGTCCGCATCAACACCGTTCTGGGCGTCGATGAATCGAGCTACGACCCGACCAAGATCTGGCCCGGGCAGGTGTCGCGCCCGATGGGCAGGGATCACCCGATCGCCTGGTACCAGTCCTATGGCAAAGGGCGGGTCTTCGTGACGACGCTGGGCCACGAAGGTGCGATGTATCGCAACCCGCAGTACCTGTCGCACTTGTTGGGCGGCATCTACTGGGTCTCGACCGGGCGCGGCATTGCGCCGTGACGGCGCTTCGTTAGTCTCGGGCAGCATACGGCCGATCGCGAGCCGCATGATCCACCACTCGCGCTGACCAAGGATTGCCTGCCATCGCCATCCTGTCCGCCCTGTTCGACAATCCCGCGACGCGCTGGTGGTCGCACGTCACCCGCGCCCCGCAGGGAGAAGCGGGCGGCGCGCCCTGGCGGCTGGGGCTGCGCGACTGGGGTCGGGCCGCGGCGCGCACGCTGAACGGGGCGATGGTGGACGATTTCGGGATCATCGCCAGCTCGATCGCCTTCGCGGCCTTCCTGTCGATCCTGCCGCTGCTCAGCCTCGTCGCGCTGACGTACGCGAATCTGGTGCCGCCCGACGTCGTGGCGTCCAACATCGCCACCTTGGTCGGAATCCTTCCCGACGAGGCGCGCCGGCTGGTCCGCGGCTGGCTGGCCAACAGCCTCGCGCGTCGCGACGCGGATGGGTTGGCTTTGCTGCTCTCGGTGGCCTTGACCCTGTTCAGCGCCCGGCGCGCGGGTCGCTCGCTCCTGCACGGGATCAACGTGGCGAGCGGGATCGAGCAGGATCGCGGCACGCCCGCACGCCAGATCACCTCATTGCTGGTCGTCCTCGCGCTGGCCGCATTGTTGCTGAGCGCGCTGGTGTCGATCACCGTTCTGGCGCTGCTCCAGAGCCTCGTCCCAAACGACCTGCCGGCCTCCAACCGATTGTTCGAATGGCTGCTGTGGGGATCGCTGACGCTCGGCCCGGCAGGAGCGCTGCTCCTGATCTATCGCTATGCTGCCGCCAAGCGACCGATCCCCTGGCGCTGGACGCTGCCCGGTACGCTGACGGCGGTGCCGCTGTGGATCGGTGCGACGCTGGCGTTCCGTTTCTATGTCGCCCACCTCGCGAGCTATGGCAGTACCTATGGCTCGCTGTCGGCGGTGGTCGTTCTGCAACTCTGGCTGATGCTCTCTGCCTACATCCTTCTTCTGGGAGCGCGGCTGAACGCGGAAGCGATGCGCGGGGCGGGGAGGGTGGAATGGTGAGCGTCCCGCCTGAGCAATACCGCAACCGGCTGCTCGCGCTGATCGCCTCGGCCTGATCATCCCCGCTGCGGGGTCCGCAACGTGACGCGCTGGTGCGACGGTCGGCGCATGGTTGCGAGGCAGACTGCGCTTCCCGAACCCGCCTGTGCGATATCAAGCGGCTTCTCGCCTTCTCCGTTTCGCCTGCGCGATGTTCCACTGCGTCCGCCAGAAGCCATAGACCGCCAGGCTGCCGAGCATCCCCAACGCGATCCCGGATAAGCTCATCACGAGCTTCCAGAGAAGACCGCCCGTTTTGGCGGCATGGATCGGGTAGAGCTTCTCGCGGATCGATGCCGCAGCGCCCGCGCCTGCCGGATCGACACGGCCGACGATCTTCAGCGTGACCGGGTCGGCATAGACGAAGGTTCGTCCGTTCGGCGTCCATTCGAAAGGTTGGCGAAGCCGCAGAACGACGGGAGTGCCCCGTTTCCGCGGCCATTGCAGGCGGCGAACCTCGGCGTCCGGAAACATCCGGGCGGCAGCCAGGAACAGCGGCGTCAGATCGTGTCTGTCTGGTTCGTCCGACACGGGAGCGACTTGCGGCGCGTGCGGGCGTGTCTCGGCGAGCAAGGGGCCGCCCAATGCGGGGAAGATCATCAGCACGCCCGTCGCCAGCGATACGAGCAGCAACGGCGCGGTCACCACGCCAGCATCGCGATGGTGGTGAACGATCGCACCCGGCTTCATCGTCGCAGGCCATAGCCGCAGGCGAAAGCGGCTGCGCGTCCGCCACCACAGAACGACGCCGCTGACGACGAAGAACAAGCCGACCATTCCGGCCAAGCCCGTGATCGCTTCTCCCGTGTCGCCGATCAGCAGGCGGTGATGAAGGTCGAACAGCCACAGTTCGGGCCGCTGCCACGAGGCCGACCAGCGCCCGACCGTTTCGCCCGCTTGGCTCAGATACGCACCGCTACCGTCCGCGAAGACGGCTTGGTGCACCCCCAGATCGTCGCCCGCGAAGGTGATGCGGTCGATCGCCGGCGACCCGTCCGACATCGCGTTCGCGATCCGGGCCAGCGATGCCGGATCGCTACGGACGGGGTCGCTGGCATGCGCGACGAAGGTCAGTTCGTGCCGCCACACGAGCAGCGTGCCGGTCAGCCCCAGCACCGCCAGCAGCAGCCCCCCGATCGCGCCGATCCAGCGATGCAGCAGCGACAGGATGCGCATCAGAAGGCGGCTTGCCAGCCGAGCGTGAAGTTGCGACCCCGGCCCGTGTAGAAGCGGGCATTGTCTGTCGGACCCTGCGTATCGCTGTAGTAGGTGACGTAGTCGGTGTTGCCGAGGTTCTGAACGCTCAGCATCATCCGGCCGACCGGCAGCTCGTACGCGACATAGGCATCGAACAGCCGATAGCCGGCAAAGTCGTTGGCGACAGGCTGCCCTTCGAACCGGCGGGACAGATAGTAGCGGCCCTGCACCCGCGCACTGAGAGGCCCGCGGCTGTAGTCCAGGTTGAGGTTGAGGCGGTCCGGCGAGATATTGGCGCCGTCGAGATCGGCGTCCGGAACGCCATCGGCGTCCGTGTCGGTGCGCCCGTCGACGTGGCTGAAACCGGTGCCGACCTTGAAGCCGGGCAGGGGCGTGCGGACGGCGAGGTTGAGTTCCAGACCTTCGATGTCGACGGGCTGGCGCGCGACGTTGAAAAAGCCGTCGCTGTTGCGCACCAGGAGCTGCCCCAGATCGCTGGACGACCAATAATAGGTGGCGCTGGCTTCCAGCGGGCCCTGCGTCACTTCGACCCCGGCCTCCCGGTTGTTGGAGATCACGGGCGTCAGGTCGAGGAAGTCGGTGATCCGAACGCCGGGCTGGCTGATGCCGCGCAGCACGCGACCGATATCGGCGATGGTATAGCCTTCCGCATAGCTGCCATAGGCTCGGATACCCTTCGCCGGTTCCAGCACGACACCGCCGTTCCACAGCGCCCGCTTGAAGGACGGCTTGCCCCCCGTCACCGCCCGCCCGCCAGCGCTGGCAAGCGTCGTGTAATCGGGGATATCGAGCCGCACGTTCTCATACCGGACGCCGCCCGCCAAGCGGACGACGCCGTCGAACAGCTTCAGATTGGCCTGGCCGAACGGGGCAAGGCTGCGGAAGTCGGTCTGCGGAACCCAGATGCGGCCGGTTTGCACCAGGTCCTGCTTGGTGCGATCGATCAGTGCGTCGAAGCCGGCGGTGAGCGTCAGCGCCTCCAGCCCGGGTACCGCGCGCTCGTAGCTGACCTTGCCGCCGAGCTTGCGCGATACGTTGCGCGACTGGTCGAAGAGCGTCCCCACCGGCGCGATCCGCGCATCCTGGAACGTCGCATGCGTCCCGCCGGCGAACGTATCGCTGGTGCGATTGTAGAAGCCCTGCAGGGTGAACGCGCCGCCGGCCAGATCGCCGTCGGTAAGCGATACCGACACCATTTCGGCAATGCCGGTGGAGGGTTGCCCCAGCGTCTCTCCGCGTCGGCTGGTGGCGGGGATGCCGAGCGTTCGGCTGCCGTCTACGGGGACGTAATGGTTGTTGCCGTTCAGCTTGAAGCGGTTGGCGATCACCTCGACGCGGGCCGTGTCGGAAAGATCGAGCCCGACCCGACCGAAGAAGGACAGGCTGTCCGTGTCCTGTATCTCGCTCTGGTTGCCGTCGAGGCCGATCCGCCGGCCGCGACCGTCGAGGAAGACGCCCCGCCGCTCGAAGGCGACGCCGGCGGTGGCGTCGAACCGGCCGCTGCGGAGGTTGACGAGCCCGGCGACCTTCCCGCCCAGCGAAGCTCCGGAGAAATCGTCGCCGCTGTTCCCCTGGAGCAGCGTTCGTCCGCTCCAGCCGTTTTCCTTGGGCGCACGCGCGGTGACCTGATTGACCACGCCGCCGGTCGCGCCGATGCCTTGCAGCGCGTTGGAGCCGTAGATCACCTCGATCCGATCGATGAAGAAGGGATCGATGGTGTAGCCGTCGCGGGCACCGTCGCGGATCGGCGTGGTCTGCGGGATACCGTTGATGGCGTAGAGAGGCGATCGGCCGCGCAGCGTTTCGCCGAAGCCGGTGATCTTCTCGCGGCTGGGCGAGAACGCGGGCAACAGTGCGGACACCGCATCGACGACCGATCCGGAAACCGCGACCTGACGCGACAGCGTGTCGCGATCGATCACGTCCACCGTCAACGGCAAGGCGCTCGCCGGCAGCTTGGTTCGCGCGGCAGTGACGACGATGTCTTCCTGCCGAACGTCGACGCCTTCGTCGCCTGGTTGCGCGTCCTGTGCGCTGGCGTTGCCGCTCCACAGTGCAGCGGCGGCGAACATGCTGGATACGATCTTCACTGGCTTCCCCTTTTGCGGGGGCGCATAGAAGCGAGAAGCACGTTCTGCAAGCGTGTCGCATTAGCATGATATGGTGCGGAGTCGGGTTCCGGTCCGCCTTCAGCTTGAAAACGGGCGCAGTCGGACAGGCCATGTGTATCCGACGGGTCCGATGGACCGTAGCGGTGCGTTCAGGCCACCGCCGCGATCGCGGTAGCGAAGTGCATAGGAGGCGAGGGGCTGGCCGAGGATCGCGGTCAGGCGCTTGCGATCACCTTCATCGGGGATCATCCCGTCGAGGACGTAGCGCTCGGCCACCAATTGCATCGCGTTGGGGGTACCGGGTTGGCAGCTGCGAAGATGTGTGATCCATAGAGGCGCAACTAGACGCCATCTTCATACGTGGCGTCTCACTGGTGAAACGAATGGACCTGCTCGCGCTTGCCGATTTCACCCTCGTCGCGCGGCATGGCGGCTTCGGCAAGGCCGCCCGCGCCGCCGGCCGCCCCAAAGCCACCCTGTCGCGGCGGGTCGCCGAACTGGAGGCAGGTCTGGGCCTGCGCCTCTTCGAACGCGGCGCGCGCGATCTAAAGCTGACCGAGGAAGGGCGGGCGCTGTTCGAGCGGGCGGGGGCGCTGCTCACCGACCTGGAGGAGACGGCGGCAGCGATCGCGGCCGGTGGCGAGCGGCCGCGCGGGCGGCTGCGGATCAGCGCACCGCTGCTGTTTTCCCAGACGGCAATGGGCAGGCTTGCCGCAGAGTTCGCACTCCGCTTTCCGGACGTCCGGCTGGAGGTTACGACCGAGGACCGGCCCGTCGATATGGTCGAGGAAGGCTATGACCTCGTGATCCGGGTCGATCCCCGGCCGGACGAAACACTGATCGGCCGGCCGTTTCTGCACGATCGGTTGGTGGTCGTAGCCAGTCCCGATCTGCCGAAGCCGGGCGATGCGGCGGTGCCGGCGGTGGTACGCGGCGGTGATCGCGTGACGAGCTGGGCACTGGCCGCATCGTCGGGACGCGCGAGGATCACGGTCGATCCGGTGCTTCGGCTGTCCTCTCTGGTGATGATCCGCGATGCGGTGTGCGCGGGCGTCGGCGCGGCGCGCTTGCCCGTGTCGCTGGTCAGCCGCGATCTTGCGGCCGGGCGGCTCGTGCATTGGGGCGATGTGGCAGGATCGGACATCGCGCTATGGGCGCTCTATCCCTCGCGCCGGCTTCTCAGTGCGCGCGTCTCCGCCTTCCTCGATCTGCTGAAGCAGGCGTTTCCCACTGCATCGCCGGAGGAACTCGCTGCCTTTCTGAACCCGTGAAGGGTGACTGCTTCGGGTGCCGATCCACACGAGGACGCTAATCCCGTTTTCCGACGCGGACGTGGCGAGATCCTCTTTGATAGCGCGCGCAGCCGATGCGCTCTGTCGTGTTCAAGTCCTCGTCGTCGCGATCACCGAACTGCAGCGACGCACGACAACAAAGGGGCTTGTGGTTTCTGGGCAAATGCATGAGCTGCTTTCGCTCGCGCAGTTCCGCGCCGGGGAGAGGGACGTGGACACAGCATCGGCCGCCACTTCGACGACCGCCGTGGCGCCGGCGAAAAGTCACTATGTCGTGCTCGATGGCTTGCGCGGCGTGGCGGCGCTGATGGTCGTGGTCTTCCACATCTTCGAGGCGTATTCGGGGGGCGATCCGACCCAGCAGATCATCAACCACGGCTATCTCGCGGTGGACTTCTTCTTCCTGCTGTCGGGCTTCGTGATCGCCTATGCCTATGACGATCGCTGGGGCCGGATGGGCCAGTGGGACTTCTACAAGCGGCGGCTGATCCGGCTTCAGCCGATGGTCGCGCTGGGCAGCGTGATCGGCGCGGCATTGTTCTATTTCCAGGCAGGCCAGCTCTTCCCCGGCATCGCCGACACCCCGGCGTGGCAGGTGCTGCTCGTCATGCTGCTCGGCTGCACGCTGCTGCCGCTTCCCAAGGCGTTCGACATTCGCGGCTGGGACGAGATCCACCCACTCAATGGCCCGGCCTGGTCGCTGTTCTACGAGTATCTCGCCAACATCGGCTATGCGCTGGTCTTCCGGCGGCTGTCGAAGCCGGCGCTGGCGGTCCTGGTGGTCCTCGCCGCGGCGCTGTTGCTGGAGGTGGCGCTGCTCGGCGAGCGGCGCGATCTGATCGGCGGCTGGGCGCTCGATCTCGACGGGCTGCACATCGGCTTCGCGCGACTGCTCTACCCGTTCCTCGCCGGCATGCTGCTGATGCGGCTGGGCATGCGCATCCGCAGCCGCCACGCCTTTGCGTGGTGCGCCCTGCTGCTGGTCGAGGCGCTGTCGCTCCCGCGCTTCGGCGACACGCCGCATCACTGGAGCAACGGCCTGTACGACGCGCTGTGCGTGCTGCTGCTGTTCCCGCTGATCGTCGCGATCGGCGCAGGCGAGAAGCAGGTCGACGGCGTGTCCGTGCGGATCGCGCGCTTCTTCGGCGACCTGTCCTTCCCGCTGTACATCACCCATTATCCGCTGATCTATTTCTACACCGCCTGGGTCGTCGACAATCAGGTGCCCGCGTGGCGGGGTGCCGTCTGGGGCGTCGTGCTGCTGATCGCGGCGGTGGCGATCGCCTTCGCCAGCCTCAAGCTGTACGACGAGCCGGTTCGGCGCTGGCTCAGCGCGCGCCTGCTGAGGAACCGCGGACTGCCGCTGTCTGCGCTCGCGGGAGAGGCGCGATGAAGTCGAGGCGGATCGTTCGCGCGCTCGTCCTCGCCGGGGTCCTCGTCGTCGGGGCGATCGGCTACACGCTCGTCATGGCGCGCATCGGCTCGGGCACGGCGCCGGCGATGGCGCCGGCCGAGCGGCAGGCCGACCGCATCCTCGTGTCCAAGGCCGACCGGCGCCTGCACCTGCTGCGCAGCGGGGTGCCGATCCGGACCTACCGCATCGTGATGGGTGCGAACTGGGATCAGGGTGCCAAACGGCAGGAAGGCGACGAGCGCACGCCCGAGGGGCGTTACGTGATCGACTGGCGCAACCCACGGTCTTCGGCGCATCTGAGCCTCCACATCTCCTATCCGGACGCCGGCGACCGCGCGGCAGCGCAGCGGCGGAACGTCGCGCCGGGCGGCGACATCATGATCCACGGCCTGCCCAACGGCTGGGGCCTGCTCGCGCCGATCCACCGCCTGCACAACTGGACCGACGGCTGCATCGGCGTGACCAACGCCGAGATGGAGGAGATCTGGTCGCTGGTGCCGACCGGCACGCCGATCGCGATCCGCGCTGGCTCGCTGCGCGGCTAGCCCACAGCGACGGCGGGTGTCGGACGCCCGCCGCGGCGCCCCATCACCGCGGTTTGAGGACGAAGTCTACGCTGGTGGCGACCGTGCCGCTGTTGGTGCCGGCGAGTACCGGCGGCGGGGCGGCCTGCGGGCTCGCGCGGTCCGCCTGCTCATAGTCCATCATCTGCGGTATGCCGCCGCCCCCCGACGCGTCGCGGATCGACAGCACGCGGGCAATGCGAAGGTTCGCGGCGGCGGCATAGGCCTCCGCCTTCGCCCGTGCCGAGCGATAGGCGGCGCCATAGGCGCCTAGGCTCGCCTTCTCCGGATCGGAGACGGTCAGGTCGGGGCCGGATACGATGTTGGCACCGGCGGCGGTGACGGCGGCGATCGCGGGGCCGGCCTGCTTCGCGTCGCGGACGCGCACCGCGACCGTGTTGCTCGCCTCGTACTTGCCGCGGTTGGCGCCCCATTCGATCCGGCCGAGCGACACCCCGCGGGTCTGCAGGTCGCGCTCGGGGATGTTCAACTTGGCGAGCGCGGCGGTGATGCGGTTCATGATCTCGGCATTGCGGGCGCTGGCCGCCTGCGCGTTCGCGCCGATGCTGGACATGCCGGCGGTGAAGGTCGCCTGATCCGGCACCGTCTCGATGCGCGCGATGCCCGAGACGGAGAGCAGCGTCTCCTCCGGCCGAAGCCCGCGGGGGTCCGGCGGCGTCCGTCCGCACGCGGCGAGAGCGACGAGGCTGGGAAGAAGCGCGAGCCCGATGCTGCGCCGGCTGCGATATCGTTCGCTGAACATGCCTCGAAGCTACCGCCGGGAGGTTCCGGTGCAAGCGTTTCCTTCAGCTCGGGCAGACTAGTCTCCGTCTTTACAAGGATACGGGTGGATGCATACGCCCTAACAAGCTGAGATATTGTCATGAAACCTTGGATGATACTCGGTACAGCAGGACGCCATTCAGCAAGCTCAAGCAGCCGTCCCCTGTTCTGCGACCCCTCAGCCGTCGAGCGCCCAGCGATAGCGGCCGGTCAGGCTGTGGTCGAACAGCGCCACCTCTTCCCGCGTCCCCGCGCCGATGTTGTGGAGGATCGTGCCGGGCCGCCCGGTCGAGACGATGCCGATGTGCGGCAGGCGTCCGTCGATGCGGGCGGTGAAGATGTCTCCGGGTCGCCAGCCGGCGGGGCTGTCGGGGATCGGCAGCCGGGCATGGCGCCGTGCGAGGAAGGCGGCGAGGTTCGGCACCCGGCGGTGGTCGATGCTGCGATCGGTGGTGTGGAGGCCCCAGAGCCGCGGATAGGCGGCGAAGTTCGCGCGCATGTCGGCGTGCACCAGCGCCTGCAGGTCGAGCCCGAACGCGTCGCGGTAGGCGCGGATCACCACGTCGGTGCACACCCCCTTGCTGCGCGGCACGTCGCCGCCGGGGAAGGCGAGCCTGGTGTAGGCAGGATCATAGGCGGTGGTGACGCCGATCTGGCGTCGCGCCGCGGCGATCAGCGCCTTCGCGGTGCGTGCCGGTGCGGGTGCCGCCGGCACCGCCGACGCGGAGACGAGCAGCGCCACGCCGCCGATCAGCTGCCGGCGCGAGAGGAAGGCGCCGTCAGCGAGTGGTTCGAAAGAAGGGTCGCGCATGGTGCGACGATGCGCGTTAGCGGCCGCGAAGTAAAACCGGCGCTACTGCTTGATGAAGTCCAGAAAGGCGCGCAGCGGCGGCGGCACGAGGCGACGCCCGGAATAGTAGAGGAAGGGCCCGGAGAACGGCTGCCACCAGTCTTCCAGCACCGGCTCGAGTGCGCCGCGCTCCAGACAGGGGCGCACCCAATCTTCGAACAGATGGAGGATGCCGCCGCCGGCGACCGCCACGTCCACCAGCAGCTCGATCGCGCCGCCGACGCTCGCGACCAGCGGGCCTTGCGGTTCGACGCGGACGATTTCGCCGGCGCGCTCGAACTCCCACGGGCTGGTCATCGCGCCGCTCGCGAAGCGCCCGCGCAGGCAGGCGTGGTCGAGCAGGTCGCGTGGATGCCCGGGCCGGCCGTGCGCGTCGAGATAGGCGGGCGCCGCGACGGTTGCGAACCGCTGGACGCGCGGGCCGATCGGCACCGCGATCATGTCCTGCTCCAGCCGCTCGTCGTAGCGGATGCCGGCATCGCAGCCGGCGGCGACCATATCGACGAACCCGTCCTCCGCGACGATTTCGACCTGGATGTCGGGGAAGGCGGCGAGGAAGCCCGGCAGAATGGCGGGCAGTACCAGCCGGGCGGCGCTGATCGGCACGTTGAGGCGCAGCGTTCCCGCCGGACGGTGGCGGAAGCGGTCCACGACCTCGAGCGCCGCTTCCACCTCGCCGAGCGCCGGCGCCAGGCGCTCGATCAGCCGCGTGCCTGCCTCCGTCGGCGTGACGCTGCGCGTGGTGCGGTGGAGCAGGCGGACGCCGAGATGCGCCTCCAGCCGGCGCACCGCCTCGCTCAAGGTCGAGGCGCTCGCGCCCGCGGTTCGCGCCGCGTCGCGAAAGCCGCGCGCCTGCGCGACGGCCAGGAACGCGTTCAGATCGGCGAGATCGGCCTTCATCGTTCGGTTTTCCGTACAGCCCGTGCGGACAATGGCGGATTATCGGGACGATGCGCAACGCCTAGTTCGAGGACCGGCAAAGGAGACGAACATCAGGCTGGAACCTACCGCATGAGCGGACGCACGGTGAAGCGGCTGGGCTATGGCGCGATGCAGCTCGCCGGGCCCGGCGTCTTCGGCGAGCCGCGTGATCGCGACCAGGCGCTCGCGGTGCTGCACGCAGCGATCGCGGCCGGCGTGAACCACATCGACACCAGCGATTTCTATGGCCCGCACGTCACCAACCGGCTGATCCGCGAGGCGCTGGCGCCGTACCCGGAGGATCTGGTGATCGTCACCAAGATCGGCGCGCGCCGCGGCGAGGATGCGTCCTGGCTGCCGGCGTTCGAGGCGGACGATCTCGCCCGCGCGGTGGACGACAATCTGCGCAACCTGGGACTCGACGCACTCGACGTCGTCAACCTGCGGCTGATGTTCGACGTGCACGGTCCGGCCGAAGGCTCGCTCGCGGCGCCGCTGAAGGCGGTGGCCGAGCTGCAGCGGCAGGGGCTGGTGCGGCACATCGGCCTCAGCAACGTGACGCCGACGCAGCTGGACGAGGCGCGCGGCATCGCCGAGATCGTCTGCGTCCAGAACCAGTATAATCTCGCGCATCGCGGCGACGACGCCTTCATCGACACGCTGGCCGCGGACGGAATCGCCTATGTGCCGTTCTTCCCGCTCGGCGGGTTCAGCCCGCTCCAGTCGTCCGCGCTGTCGGACGTGGCGGCAAGGCTGGAGGCGACGCCGATGCAGGTCGCGCTCGCCTGGCTGCTGCAACGCGCACCCAACATCCTGCTGATCCCCGGCACATCGTCGCTCGCCCACCTGCAGGAGAACCTCGCCGCGGCGTCGCTCGTCCTTCCCGACGACGCGATCGCCGCTCTCGACGCGATCGGCGGCTCCGCCGGCTAGTAGACGGGATCGAGTGCGAGCCCGGTGCGTCCCCCGCCCCAGGCTCGTCACGCGAAGACGGTTCGGTCCTCGGTCCACTGCACCATCTTGGCGCGGCCGATCTCGAACCGCCCGTCGGCGAGCGACAGCCGTTCGTGCACCGTGACCGCGTGGGTCGCATTGACCTGCAGCATCGCGCGGAGCGTGACGAGGTCGCCGGCGGCGACGGTGAGGGTGGTCTCGGCATTGGACGGCTTCATGCCGTTGCGCGCCATCGCCGTCTCGATCGTGTAGCTGCCCGGCGGCACCTCTGCCATGACGAATTGGTTCATGCGGATCTGGCCGGAGGCGACGCCCTCGATCGCCACCTTCATCCCGGCCATGCCGCCCATGAACCCGCGCCGCACGACATAGATGCGCGCCATGCCGGGGGCGGGAACGAACGCCTGTGCGTCGGCCATCGCGGCGGGGGTGGCGGCCTTGCCGACCTTGTTGCCGGCGAGCACCCAGACGACATAGCCGAGCGGCGCCAGGATCAGGACCAGCGCGATCGGCCAGGCGATGCCGCCCGGAAGGCTGCCGAGCAGTGCCGGGCCCAGCAGGGCTCCGAACACCACCGCCACGACGGTGAGGACGATCCACTTGGTGTTGTCGGGTCGCATGTCGTTCCTTCTCGATCGGAGGGGAAGGGCGTGGGGCTCAGCCGGCCATGAGCGCGGCGGTGATCCGATCGGCCTGCTCGGCCGGCAGCGTGGCGACGGCCTCGGCAAGCGCCGAGCCGATCCGGCATTGTTCGTCGGCGCTCGCCCGCTCCAGCCCGCCGTTCGCGAGAAGGTCGAAGTCTTCGGGATTCAGGCCGCGGGCTTTCGAAGCCTTCATCCAGGCGGCGCTGTCCGTCGGCGACAGGGTGCTCGGACGCTGCACCGGCGCACGGGCGCCCGCGGCCATCGCGCGGAGCTGCGCGGCGGTGGCTTCGTCGAGCGCGCGCTGGAGCGCGAGTCCGGGCCGGTCGGCCGGCGTCAGTCCGTTGCCGGCGACATGCGCGCACAGCGTCGGCGAGTCGCTGCGGGCGATCCGGACGGTGCGGAGCTGTGCATTGCGGAACTCGGCCAAGCTGTCGTGCGGGGCCCGCGCGAGCAGCGACAGGTTGTCCATCGTAAAGCGGCGCATGAACGCGAAGGTCGAGGTGCGCAGCGCTTCGTTGCTGGCGCCGTCCTTCACCTGCGCGACCGCTTCGGTGCGAAGGCGGGCATAGTCCTCGGGGAAGCTCTTGCGCAGTTCCGCCGCCGTGGCCCGGCCGACGTCGATGCGTTCGAGCACCCGGTCGAACTGCTGTTCGGGGCTGAGGCTCATCGAGCGATAGAGTTCCGGCCCGAATTTCAAGGACAAGCCGACGAGGAGGGCGACGCCGACGCCTACCAGGATCTTCCAAAGATACGCGGTGCGGTAGTCGGTCATGGCAATTTCCCCCGTTCGAAAGAGAGGATTAGTCGGCGAATGCGGAATGTCTAGCGCCGAACTCGCGAAGTCTTCCGGCGCATAGCCACCGCGCCATTCGAGCTTCTGTAAGGTCTCGCGCGATGTCAGAGGCTCGGGTCCAGCGATGCGAGCGCGCGGCGCGCGGCGGCAAGCCCCGGATCGAGCGTGAGGGCGCGTCGGTAGGAGGCGGCGGCGAGCGTCGGGTCGCGTCGGACGCCCAATCCCGCCTGTTGCACGCGGCCGAGCTCCAGGCACGCCCCGGCATCGTTCAGATCGCAGGCGGTGTCGAACAGTTCTGCGGCCCGCGCCGGATCCTTGGCGGTCCCGGTGCCGCTTTGCAGCAGTCGGGCGAGATTGCCGCAGGCGAGCGCGTCCTTGGCAGCGCACGCCTGCTCGTACAGCGCGACCGCACGGACCGGATCGGCCTCGACGCCCAGCCCGTCGCGGTGGACGACGCCCAGATTGTAGCAGCCATTGGCATCGCCGCCCGCGCACGCCTTTTCGAACAGCGCGCGCGCCCGCGTCGGATCGGGGCGGATGCCGTCGCCCAGCGTGTAGGCGACACCCAGGCTCGAACAGCCGAAGGCGTTCCCCTCGTTGCAGGCGCCTTCGAAGTAGGCCATCGCCCGCGGCACGTCCTTGGTGACGCCTTCTCCCTTGGCATAGGCCAGGCCTAGGTGTTTGATCCCACGGTTTGATGGTGCGATCCTTTCGTTGGAATGGAAGGAAGCCGTATGGGACAGCTACGTCACGGGAGCGCCACGACCACGCACGC